>NZ_JBHUWW010000060.1:0-50334 GCF_042669755.1 Kitasatospora sp. NPDC057223
GGCCCGGGACCATGCGGTCCCGGGCCCGCCCGCTTCGGATTTCCGTCCCGGTGCCGGTCAGGCGGGCTGGCGGCCGCCCGTGAGGACCCAGCGGACGTCCACGAAGCCGGGCTGCTGGAGCGCCAGGCGTCCGTTCTTGATCTGCTGGTACGTCACCCAGGTGTTGACCAGGCGGGGCGACTCGGCGCTGGCCAGCATGTTGGTGGTGCCCCAGGCCAGCGGCGGCGTCAGGCCGGAGCTGTCGATCGGGTCGCCGCTGTCCAGTACCGAGGACAGCGACTTCGCGGTGAGCGGCCGGCCGGCGGAGCCGAGCCGCTCGGCGGCCTGCCGCAGCACCTCGTAGGCGACCCAGGTGGTCTGGACGCCGGAGTCCGCCACGTCGATCTGCTTGCCGTCCGCGGCGTTCGCGTGGACGACGGCGCGCAGGGCGTCCCAGACCGGCGCGGACTCCGGCGGGTACCAGCCGGCCACGTAGGCGCCGGCCAGCGGGCCGTTGTCGCCGCCGGTGGAGTCGACCACCGACTGCTGGACGCTGCCGATGACCGAGGCGAGCCGGGTGTTCTTCGAGCCGAGCCGGCGGAACGAGTCGAGCAGGTTGCCGGTCGGCTCGGCGCCCAGGGCGACGGTGATGCAGTTGGCGGCCTCGTCCTTGCCGATGGCCTTGCGGGCGACGTCGGTGTAGTCCGTCGACTTCTCCGGCGCCTTGACGTCGAGCAGCTTGACCGCGGCCGGTTTCAGCGCGTTGGCGAGGTAGCCGAGCAGGGTGTCCCCGGAGGGCGTGTCGGGGCGGACGAGCGAGACGGTGCGGCAGCCGGAGTCGACCAGCTGCCGGCCGCTGCCCGCGATCAGCGCGGGCATGCCGCCGGCCACCGGGTAGGAGAGCGGGCTGGTGTACTCGGGGCCGGAGAGCCCGTAGCCGCCGAGGTACGGGATGCTGGCCCGCTCCAGGATGCTCATGAAGGCGTCGCCGTACTGGCTGTACGAGCCGACCACGGCGACCACCTTGGCGTCGACCGCCTGCTGGGCGCAGGCGGTCGCGGCGGCCGCGTCGTTGTGCTCGTTGCAGGTCAGCACCCGGACCTTGCGGCCGGCCAGGCCGCCCTTGGAGTTGATGTCGCGGCCGATCGCCTCGGCGAGCGTGGTCATGCCGGGCCGGTCGGTGGAGCCGGTGCCGGACGGCGCCCAGGTCATCACGGTGAGCTCGGCGCCGCCGGTGGAGGCGTCGGCCGGGCCGCCGCAGGCGGAGGCCGCGAACAGGGCGGGGAAGAGCGCGAGTGCGGCGGTGATGCCGGCGGCGGGCCGCCTGGTCCGGCTCCGGCGGCGGGGCCGTACGGCGGCGGAGTGCCGCTGCCCGGCGCTCGACGGGTGGTTCTCGGGCGTAGCTGTCTGCCTGAACATGGCCTTCCCTCCCTGGGCAACCGTGTTGCTCACCTGCCACAGCCAATCCGCCATGCCGCAAGCACAGAGGGCAGGTAGGCGAACGCCCGGCCAACGCGGAAGGAACTCCAGGTGGGATGCGTCGGGGACGCGTGTAGAACGCGAACGGTGGGGGAACGTACGATCTCTCCCCATGTCCGCCAGCACAGAATCTTCGTACCGGTCTGCCCGAAACCCTTCTCGTCCGGGCCACCGCTCCAGCACGATGGGCGGCATGCCGCTCAACGACCTGCCCTGGTGGCGCTGGCGAGCCCGACTCCGCTCGGCGCTGCACATGCTGTCCGACCCCCGCTTCCAGGAGGAGACCTGGCTGGCGGGCCGTGAAGGCTTCGGTGACGTGACCGACGCCGTCTACCGCCTGGTTGAGGACACCTGGCTGGACCGGTGGTCCGCCGAGAAGTACGTCGGCACGATCTTCCGCGACTCGGGGGAGGCCGCGCTGGTGGACGTGGCGGTGCTGCGGGTGGTCCGGATCCTGCACCAGGTCGGCGCCGACGCGCCCGTCTCCGAGTACCTGGCCCACCACGGCTGGCCGGAGGCCCTGCGGGCCTGCCGGGAGGCGCACGTACGGCTCGCGGCGAACGACGGGGACGACCCGGACGCCGCTCCGCGCTCGCTGGACGTGCTGCGCATCATGACCCAGGTCTGAACGGCCCGGCCTGCCCGGAGCGGGTGTTCCGCAGTTCGGGCACCGCCGCGGGCACTGTCCGGAATATGACAACCTTGACCGTCCACGCCGCACGACTTTTCAGGACAGGACTCCATCGTGGAAGAGCAGACCGCCAGCGCCCAGTACGTCCTCACGCTGTCCTGCCCGGACAAGCAGGGGATCGTGCACGCGGTCTCCAGTTACCTGTTCATGACCGGCTGCAACATCATCGACAGCCAGCAGTTCGGCGACGCGGACAGCGGGCTGTTCTTCATGCGGGTGCACTTCTCGGCCGAGGAGCCGGTCACGGTCGACAAGCTGCGGGCCAGCTTCGCCGCCATCGGGGCCTCGTTCCGGATGGACTGGCGCATCCACCCGAGCGCGGAGCGGATGCGGATCGTCCTGATGGTCAGCAAGTTCGGGCACTGCCTGAACGACCTGCTGTTCCGCACCAGCATCGGCGCCCTGCCGGTGGAGATCGCGGCCGTGGTCTCCAACCACACCGACTTCGAGGAGCTCACCGAGTCGTACGGCATCCCCTTCGTCCACATCCCGGTCACCCGGGACACCAAGGCCGAGGCCGAGCAGCAGCTGCTCGACCTGGTGGCGAAGGAGAACGTCGAACTGGTGGTGCTGGCCCGCTACATGCAGGTGCTCTCGGACGACCTGTGCAAGGCCCTCTCGGGACGGGTGATCAACATCCACCACTCGTTCCTGCCGAGCTTCAAGGGCGCCAAGCCGTACCACCAGGCGCACACCCGGGGCGTGAAGCTGATCGGCGCCACCGCGCACTACGTGACGGCGGACCTGGACGAGGGCCCGATCATCGAGCAGGAGGTGGCCCGGGTCACCCACGGCGTGACTCCGGACGAACTGGTCGCGCGCGGGCGGGACGTCGAGTGCCAGGCGCTGGCGCGGGCCGTCAAGTGGCACAGCGAGCACCGGGTGCTGCTGAACGGCACCCGCACCGTCGTCTTCACCTGAGCTGCTCGGCCCGCCCGGGACTGCTCTCCCCGGCTCAGGGCCGGGAGAGCAGCGGCGCGGCCCGCAGCACCTCGCGGATCGCGGCCCGGTCGCCGTGCTCGCCGACCGGCAGCCGGTCCGGGTCGCGGTGCGCGGCGGCGAGCTGGCAGAACTCCAGGCCGTCCAGCACCATCGCGGCCACCGGCTCGGCGCCGCCGTGCGCCGGGCCGCCGTCCAGCGGGATCAGCCACTCGCCGGCCGCCGGGCCGTCGATCACCAGCCTGAGCACCCGCCCCGGCCGCCCGCCGTCCGCGCCCGAGCCTGCGGCCGTACCGCCTGTCGCCGGGGCGCCCGGTTCGGCGCGGCGCAGTGCGGCCAGTGCCTCGGGAAGCATCCGGGCGGCCAGGTCGATCATCATCCGCAGGTGCTGCGGGGCCGGCGGGTTGTAGGGGTAGGCGACGGCGCGGGCCACGTCCTCGGCGTGCACGTAGCACTCGAAGGCGCGGTCCACGAAGGCGTCCCGCAGGGGCAGCGCCGCGAAGCCGTAGTCGACGGGGGTGTTGCCCCGGGGCGACAGCGCGGCCGTCCGGACCAGCGCGTGGGCCTGGCGCCGCCACACGGTGCGGACGGCGTCCGGCGGCTGGCCGTCCTGGGCGGCGGTGAGCCGCTCCGTGCGGTCGACGATGCCGGCCCACGGCGAGGGACCCTGCACCGGTACGCGCGGCGCCGGCCGCCCCGCCTGCACGGGTACCCGCGGCCCGCCGCCCGCACCGCCTCCCGCCGCGGTCGCCGGTGTGCTCCGCCCGGCGGCGGCCGGTACGAGGTCGGGGAGCCCGAGGGCCAGGGCCAGGTAGCCGTCCACCGCCGTCAGGTGGCTGAGCACCTCGGCCGGCCGGCGGTGGTCCGTCCCGCCGTACCAGGGGAGTTCGGCGACCTCCTGCCACTCCTCGGGGCCGAGGTCGCGCAGCAGGGCGTCGAGTTTGGCGGTCTCCGCCCCGTACGGCGCTCCCCAGGCGGGGACGGGCAGTTCGGCCGGCCGGCGGGCCAGGCACCAGTCGAGCACCTGCTGGCGCAGTGCGCCGGCCTGGTCGAGCGGCTCGTCGGCGGAGAGCCAGCCGGCCGCGTCCCGCAGGCGGGTGGCCTCCTCGGCGCACTCGGGACAGATCCGCAGGTGCCGTTCCAGCTCGGCCGCCTCGCGGCGCGGGCAGGCCCCGAGGGCCCAGGCGCCGAGGAGTGAGCGCAGGGCCTCGTGCTGCTGCTCGGTGAGCGTCCGGTGGCCGGCGTCCGGGTTCACGGTGCGCTCCTGTCGGCTGCCGCTCCCGGCGCGGCGGCCGGGCCGGGCAGCCCCGGGCCCTCGGCGAGTTCGGTGGCGAGCAGTTGCAGGCCGAGCCGCATCCGCTGTTTGGCGGCCTGTTCGCTGATGCCGAGCCGGCGGGCGGTCTCCTGGTACGTCCGGCCGTCGTAGTACGTCTCGGCGATGGTCTCGCGCAGCGGGTCGGGGAGGGTGGCGACCACGTACTGCACGTGGGCGGCGGTGGCCGCGGCGCGGATCGCCTCCTCCACGACGGCGGGTTGCGCGGCCCCCGGGGACGTTTCCTCGGGTGTGCCCCGGTCGAGTCGCAGCCGGTCGACCGCCCGGCGGTGGGTCAGTGCTCCCAGCCAGGAGCGCAGCGAGCCCTGGCCGGGGTCGAACGCCTCGGGGTGCGTCCAGAGATGGGCGAAGACCTCGCGGGTGAGCTGCTCGGCGGCGGCCTGGTCCGCGAGGATCCGGCCCGCCAGGCCGTGCACCAGCGGCGAGAGTTGGTCGTACAGCTCGCCGAGGGCGGTCTCCTCGCCCCGGGCCAGGCGTCGTTGCAGCTGGGCGTCCCAGTGCGGGGCTTGCCGGGGGGCGGTCATCGGCGCCACCCTTCCGTCCGGTCCGGCCGGTTGCGTCCGGTCTGTCGCCTCCACGCTATCCCGGCCGGTTTCCGGGCCGGGGGGAAATCGTTTGAATGGGGGAAAGGGAGTTTCCGATGGTCGGATGTATTGATCCGTCAGTGCCACGGGTGGATCACGGGTATGACTCCCGGAGATGTTGTTCGAGGGACTGTGGACATATGTAGGAAGGGTGGTTCCAGAGTGGCGCCCGTGGCGTCCGGGGCCCGGCCCGGTAGTTTCACTACCCTCGTTGAAGCAGGCCGCAGGGCCGTGGGCCGGGGCAGGCCGACCAGCGGTGCGAAGCTCGCCAGAGTGAGCGGGACAGTATGCACTGCCCTGTCCCCCGATCGCTGGAATATGCCTGAAGCGCTTGCTGCGGCCGGTCCGTCGGATCATCCTGAGGCGTATTCGTGCCGCAGCCGATGCGTGACGGACGAGGTTGCGAGACGGTCCGGTTCCAGGCGGACCGCCCGCACCGGTCGGCGAGACGAACCGGCCCGATCGAAACGATGGCCGAACTGCGAATGCGGGTGGTGGAGCGGTGCAGGTACTTCAGGTGCAGTTGGCGGTGCAGGCGGACCCTGCGGAGGTCGGCCGGGCCCGCAGGTGGGTCCGCTCACGGCTGCTGAACCAGGGGGTCGACCCTGACGCGCCGATCGCCGAGACGCTGGTGCTGGTCGTCTCCGAACTGGTCACCAACGCCGTGGTGCACACCGGCTGTCCGGCCGTCCTGAGACTGCTGATGCCGGTCGACGGACCGGAGGGCGAAGGGCCGGCCCGAAGCGCCGACGGTGTCCGCCCGCGCGCGGTGGCGATGGTCGGCCCGCTCCGGGTGGAGGTCGCCGACGCCAGCCAGGTGGCGCCCGCCCCCCGGCACGCGGGCGACGACGAGGATGCGACCAACGGCCGCGGCCTGGAACTCGTGGAACTGCTCTGCGACCGCTGGGGCTGGTACCCGGACGGCTCGGGCAAGCGGGTGTGGTGCGAGATCGACGCCGCCGCGGTGTGCGGTGGCGAGGCCGGCGGCCTGGACGAGTCCCGGGACCGGGTGACGGTGGCGCCCTGAGCACCACCGGCCGGCCGCGTGACCGGCCGGCCGCGCTGCCCGGGCAGGCGTGCTCACCGGGCAGCGGTGCTCACCGGGTGGCCGAAATGCCCCGGGGATCCGGCTTTCCCGCACCCGCTACGGCCGAAACACAGCGCAACCATTCCGAATTTCGGACAACCCATTGACGTGAAGTATCCAACTGATCACTCTTGGGTCCAGCTCTCCGTTGCGAGGGGACGCCGAGGAACCACCGAACGTCACCGCGGTACTGCTGTCCAGGGGGATACCCAGCAGGTGGTCCGCCCGGTGACGGTCGCGCGAAGGGGCCTCGGCGAGTGCGGAGAGCGTGGCGCGGGTCAGGGGCCGTGCGTCGCGGTGGGATGGCGGCCGGTCGTGCCGGGCTCGGGGTGGGCGCAGCCCGCCGCCATCCGAACCGCGAGCCCCTGAAGCCGTGCGCCGCGGGTCGTGGGCTTCGAGGCCGGTTGTCGCGGAGCCCTCGTCCGGTGCAGGCAGTCCGACGGAGGCTGTCCGGCGGGGGCCGTGTACCGGCCCCACCGGGCCCGCGATGCTGCCGGATCGTGATCGGCCGGCTCTGGCCCTGGCCAGTGGTCTACACCAAAACTGGCAACCGTGACCCATGCAGAGCAGGCCCCACCAGCACAGATCCGGCCACCCGAGCCCCCGTCCGACTCCTCGCCCCCGTCCCCGTCCCCGTCCCCGTCCCCGTCCCCGTCCGGACCGGACATCTGGTCCCGCAACTTCCGGCTGTACTTCACCGCCCGCAGCGGCGGACTGCTCGGCGACGCGATGCTCCCGGTCGCGGTCTCCGCCGGCCTGATCGGCTCCGGCCACGGCCTCGACACCGTCGGCTACGCGCTCGCCTGCTGGATGGGCGCCTTCGCGGCCCTGATCCTCTTCGGCGGCGTCCTCGCGGACCGGTTCACCGCCCGCCGGATGATGATCGGCGCGGACCTGGCCAACCTGGTCACCCGCGTCCTGATGGCCGTGCTGTTCTTCCGCGGCATCGACCAGGTCTGGCAGCTGTACGCGCTGCTGCTGGTGGCCGGCGCGGCCGGGGCGATGTTCCAGCCCGGCGCGGCCTCGACCATCCCGCTGGTGGCCCGGGACGTGCAGGGCGCCAACGGTGTGCTGCGGATCTCGGAGGCGCTCACCGCCCTGCTCGGCCCGGCCCTGGCCGGCACCCTGGTCGGGGCGGCCGAGACGGGCTGGGTGATGGTGATCGCCGCCTGCATGTTCGGCCTCAGCGCCGCCACCCTGCTCGCGCTGCGGCTGGGTCCGGTGCCCGCTCCGCCGGCCGGTGACAGCCTCTGGCGCAACCTGGTGGTGGGCTGGCACGAGTTCCGCTCCCGGAGCTGGATGTGGGGCGTCATCCTGATCTGGATGATCTTCAGCGTGCTGGCCTTCGGCCCGCTGACCCCGCTCGCGGCGGGACTGATCGTGCCCGAGCACGGCTCGCAGGTGTTCGGCCTGCTCAACGCCGTCTTCGGGGTGGGGACGGCCTGCGGCGGCCTGCTGGCGATCCGGATCAAGCCACGCCGTCCGCTCGCCGCCGGCGCCCTGGCGATGCTCGCGTTCCCGCTCTACCCGGTGGGTATCGCGGTGGGCCTGCCGGTGCCGCTGCTGGCGGTCGCGCTGCTGGTGGCGGGTGCCGGCTCGACCTTCTGGAGCGTCATGTGGGCGACCAGCGTGCAGACCCAGGTCCCCGGCGAGGTGCTGAACCGGATCCACGCGTACGAGGTGGCCGGATCGGTGTGCATGGCGCCGGTCGGGGCCGCCCTGGCCGGGCCGGCCGCCGAGGCGTTCGGGGCGCGGGCCGTGCTGCTCGCCGGGGGAGCGGTCGGGGTGCTGGTGGTGGCCGCGCTGCTGCTGGCCCGGCCGATCCGCGGGCTGGGCCGGGCGGCCGGGCCGGGCCACTGAACCGCGGGGAGCGCCTGCCGCCTGCCGTCTGCCGTCTGCCGCCTGATGTCGTGGGCGGTGCGAGTGGCGGATGCGGTGGCCAGATCTTGACGAAAGCTGACAGTCAGGCCACTCGTGGGCGGGGCGCCGGTTCGGGAGACTCGACTCCGTGAACGAACCGACCACCGCCGCCACTTCCGTCCCCACCGACTCTCCCGCTCCCGCTCCCGCCCCTGCCTCCGCCCCCGCCCCCGCCGCGCGCGCTTTCCGGCTGCACTACGCCTGGGTGGTCGCGGCGGTCGCGCTGCTCGTCCTGGTCGGCTCCGCCGGGTTCCGTTCCACCCCCGGCCTGATGATGGACGCCCTGAACAGCGAGTTCGGCTGGTCGCACGCGACGATCGCGAGCGCCGTCTCGGTCAACCTCACGCTGTACGGCCTGACGGCGCCGTTCGCCGCCGCCCTGATGGACCGTTTCGGCGTCCGGCTGGTGGTGGTCTGCGCACTGCTCACCATCTCGACCGGCGCGGGCCTGACCGTCCTGATGACGCAGAGCTGGCAGCTGATCCTGTGCTGGGGCGTCCTGGTCGGCCTCGGCAGCGGCTCGATGGCGGGGGCCTTCGCGACCACCGTCTCGGGCCGCTGGTTCAAGGCCCGGCAGGGCCTGGTCACCGGCGTGCTGACGGCCGGCGGCGCCGCGGGCAACCTGGTCTTCATGCCGCTGCTCGCCCGGCTGGTGGAGCAGCACGGCTGGCGTACGGCGGTGGTGGTGGTCTCGCTGGCGTCCACCGTCGTGGCCGTGCCCGTGCTGCTGCTGATGCGCGAGCGCCCCGCCGACCTCGGCCTGTTCCCGTACGGCGCCACCGAGGCGCCGCCCGCCCCGGTGACGGACGGCAGCGCGCTGGCCCGGTCGCTGCGGGTGCTGCGCGACGCCGCCCGGAGCCGGGCGTTCTGGCTGCTGGCGGGCTCGTTCGCGATCTGCGGCGCGACCACCGCCGGCCTGGTCGGCACGCACTTCATCCCGGCCGCGCACGACCACGGCATGCCGGTGACCACGGCGGCGAGCCTGCTCGCCCTGGTCGGCGTCTTCGACGTGGCGGGCACGATCGCCAGCGGCTGGTTCACCGACCGGTTCGACTCGCGGATGCTGCTGGTCGCCTACTACGCGCTGCGCGGGATCTCGCTGCTGTTCCTGCCGCAGCTGTTCGCGGGTTCGCTGAAGCCGCCGATCCTGGCCTTCGTGATCTTCTACGGCCTGGACTGGGTGGCCACCGTCCCGCCGACGGTGGCGCTCTGCCGCCAGCACTTCGGGGCGGACGCGCCGATCGTCTTCGGCTGGGTGCTGGCCGCCCACCAGATCGGTGCGGCGGTGGTGGCCGGGCTGGCCGGCCTGTCCCGCGACACCTTCGGCAACTACGACCTGGCCTGGTACGCGGCGGGCGGGCTGTGCGCGGTGGCGGTGCTGCTCTGCCTGGCCCTGCGGCGGCGCCCCACCGGGACGGCACCGGCGGCGGCCCTGGCGTGACCCGCGGGGCCGGGGGCCGGTGCGGGCTCCTAGGATGAACGATCATGACGCTGAGCTTCACCCTCGACCCCGTACTCACCCCCGACCTGCGTGCGGAGATCATCCAGCTCTGGGCGGACGTCACCAACGCGGGCGGCGCCGTCGGGTTCGTCCCCCCGGTGACCGTCGACGACATCCGGGGCACTGCCGACAAGCAGTACGCCGGGGCCGGGCCGGACGGGCCGGACCGGCTGCTGGTCGCCCGCGAGGCCGGGACCGGCCGGCTGGCCGGGGTGCTGTTCTTCGAGTCCATGCGCTTCGCGCTGATGGAGCACTGGCGGATGCTCAAGCGCGTCATGATCCACCCCGACTTCCAGGGCCGGGGCTACGGCGTCGGCCTGATGGCCGAGGCCGCCCGGATCGGGCGCGCGCAGGGCCTGGAGGGCCTGAAGCTGACGGCCCGCGGCGGGCTCGGCCTGGAGTCCTTCTACCGGCGCTGCGGCTACGTCGAGGTCGGGCGCGTCCCCGGCGCGATCCGGGTCGCCCCGGGCGACGACCGCGACGACATCTCGATGTGGCTCGACCTGCGCTGACCGGGCCCCGGCGGCCCAGGGCGGGCCCGTACCCGGTGCGGTCCGTGCGGCATGCTTCACTGGGATACCGGACCGGACCGAGACCGTGCAGTAAGGATGTCCCTCGTGAGCAGCCAGTCGCCGAGCAGCAAGTCGCACGCCACGCTCCGCTACACCTCCATGCGGGCCACCATCTTCCTCGCCTGCCTGCTGGTCGCCCTGCTGCTGGGGCACTTCGGCGTCATCCCGGTGGCCGGCACGACGGGCTACATCTTCCTGGTCGGGCTGGCGGCCCTGGTCTCCGCGCCGCTCAGCTACGTGCTGCTGAGCAAGCAGCGCGACGAGATGTCCGCGCAGATCGCCGACAGGGTGACCGGCCTGCGCAGCCGCACCGCCGACCGCATCTCCGCCCAGAACGCCGAGGAGGACGCCGCCGACGACGCGATGCGCGCGGCGTCCGCCCCGCAGAACTGACCCCCCGTGCCCCCTGCCGAGACCCCCGCGGGCGGGCGGCCCGCGCCGTCCGGGCCCGTCCGGCGGCCGACCGGGCGGGACGTGGCCAGGGTGGCCGGAGTGTCCCAGGCGACGGTGTCCCTGGTCTTCTCCGACCGGGAGGCCGGCCACCGGGTGTCCGAGGCGACCCGGGAGCGGGTACGGGAGGCCGCCCGGGGCCTCGGCTACCGGCCGCAGGCGGCGGGGCGTCAACTGAGGCTCGGCCGCAGCGGGATGATCCTGCTGGCCGTCCCCAACATCCTCGGCCCGTTCTTCGGCCGGGTGCTGGTCGGCGTCCACGAGGAGGCGGGCAGGCACGGCCTCGCCGTCGTGGTCAGCTCCGGCTGGGGCAGCGCGACCCTCGCCGAGGCCGCCACCACCAGCCGCTTCGACGGCCTGCTGATCTGCTCGCCGGACGACCGCCAGCTCGGCGACCTGCCGGCCGACACCCCGGCCGTCTTCCTGGACGCCGACCCGGCCACCGACCGCACCCGCCCGACCATCGAACTCGACGTCTCCGGCGGCATGCGCGAGGCCGTCGGCCACCTCGCCGCCCTCGGCCACCGGCGGATCGGCCACCTGCGCTCCACCGACTCCGCGTACACCTTCCGGGTCCGCCAGGCCGCCTTCGAGCAGGCCGTCCGCGAGCTGGGCCTGGACGTCACCGAACTCGGCGTCAGCATCAACGAGGGCCGGCCCGCCGCCCGCACCGCCGCGTACGAGCTGCTCAGCCGGCCCGGCCGGCCGCACGCGGTGATCTGCGACGACGACGTGGTGGCCTCCGGCGTCTACCAGGCCGCCGCCGAACTCGGCCTGCGGATCCCGGCGGACGTCTCCGTCGTCGGCATCGACAACATCCCGGTGGCCGGCCTGCTCGCCCCGCCCCTGACCACGGTCGACCTCCCCGGCGAGGCCCTCGGCCGGGTGGGCCTGGCCGCCCTGGCCGGCCTCCTGCAAGGCGAACCGGTCACCCCCACCACCCCGCTCGCCACCACCCTGGTCCACCGCGCCTCGACGGCACCCGCCGGGGCCTGACCGGCGGCCGAAGTGCTCAGCCCACCGGGACGGGCTCGGTGGCTTGCGGGGCCGGGGCCGGGTGGAAGGAGCTGCGGGCGGCGAGGAGCAGGAGGCCGCCGAGGCCGATGCCGGCCACCGCGCAGAGGGCGACGGCGGGCAGTGAGGTGTCGACCAGGGAGCCGGAGACGGCGTAGCCGAGGGCGTTGCCGGTGGCGAAGAGGGTGATCAGCCAGGCGAAGGCCTCGGTGACGGTGCCGGTCGGGGCGAGTTCGGCGATCAGGACGAAGGCGGCGGCCAGCAGCGGGGCGAGGCCGATGCCGGAGAGCAGGGCCAGCGCGCACATGGCGGCCGGGCCGGGGAGCAGCAGCAGCGGCAGGTAGGAGGCGGCCATGCCGAGGGCCATCACCCAGGTGCGGGTGGCGGTGCTGCTGCGCCATTTCACCGCGCCGTAGGCGAGGGCGCCGAGGAGGCCGCCGACGGCGGCGAGGGCGAGCAGGGTGCCGGCGCCGCCGGGGACGCCGTGGTGCTGTTCGGCGTAGGCGATGAAGAGGACGTTCTGCGCGCCGACCGTCCAGCCGGCGCCGGCCAGGCCGATCAGCAGCAGGACGAGGCCGGGGGAGCGGAGCGGGCCGAGCAGGCCGGCGGAGTGCTCGCGGGGCGGGGCCTGCCAGGCGCGGGCGGGTGCGGCGGTGGCGACGACGAGGGTGCCGGCGAGGCCGAGCCCGGCGGCCGTCCAGAGGGCGGTGACGGGGCTGAAGGCGGCGGCGATGCCGGCGACGGCGAGTGGTCCGGCGACGTAGAGGACCTGCTGGGCGGCGGAGTCGAAGGCGTACGCGGTGTCGAGCTGGTCCTCGTCGACGACGGCGGGCCACAGGGCGCGCAGGCAGGGTTCGAGCGGGGGCATCGCGAGTCCGGCGACGGCGGCGCCGACGGGGGCGGCGAGCGCGGAGCCGGGGGCGAGGGCGAGCAGGGCGTAGCCGAACCCGGCGACGGTGGCGGCGGCGAGCAGGACGCGGGGCTGGCCGGTGCGGTCGACGATGCGTCCGAGGACGGGCCCGCCGACGGCGGCGGCGATCGCGTAGGCGGCGGTGGCCAGGCCGATCCGGCTGTAGGGGGCGCCGGCGTCGCGCAGGGCGAGGGCGATGACCAGGGCGGTCATACCGGCGGGGAGGCGCCCGAGCAGGGTGCCGAGCAGGAGTCGGGTGACGTGCGGGGCACGGAGCAGGGCGAGGTAGCCCATGTGGGCGGTCTCCGATGGGCAGGGGGCGGTATGACAGTACTCAAAGTTATACGTATAACCGATGCCGGTCAATCCATTGGTGCAGGTGGGGGTGATGGGGCGTCAGATTTGTTCGTGCCCGCAACTCAAACAAGTACTTTGAACATCTCAAATCTTTACTGCTAACGTGTCGGTCATGAGCACCACAGGCGCACCCCGAATGCAGGGCCAGGGCACGATGCCCCCGGCCGGCATGCGCCTGTGCGGTGCTGCGGACAGCCCGCGCGCCTGTCGCGCCATCAGCTGTATCTAGGCGGCACCCCCGAGGTGTCAGGCCCCGCGCCGTGCCGCCTTCCTCGCCTCCCCCACCGTTCAGCCATTCCTCCCCCGGAGCCGCACAGCCATGTCCGCAGCGCCCGAGGCGACCCCGTCGCCCACCCTGCTCTCCCGCGTTCGGAAGACCCCGTTCTGGGTCCAGATCGTCGCCGGCCTCGTCCTCGGCGTCGTCCTGGGCTTCATCGCCCGGACCGCCGACATCTCCTGGCTCGCCACCACCCTGGAGACCATCGGCAAGACCTTCGTCCAGCTGCTCAAGCTGGCCGTGCCGCCGCTCGTCTTCACCGCGATCGTCGTGTCGGTCGCCAACCTCCGCAACGTCACCAACGCCGCCCGGCTGGCCGGCCGCACGCTGCTCTGGTTCCTCATCACCTCGCTGATCGCCGTCGCGATCGGCCTGGGCCTCGGTCTGCTGACCAACCCCGGTGAGGGCACCCACCTCTCCACCGAGGGCCTCAAGGCGCCGAAGTCCGCCGGCACCTGGGTCGACTTCCTGACCGGGATCATCCCGACCAACATCGTCACCTCCTTCACCGAGGTGAACGTCCTCCAGATCGTCTTCCTGGCGGTCGTGGTCGGCGCCGCGATCATCAAGCTCGGCGAGAAGGCCGCCCCGGTCCTCAAGCTCAACGAGACCGTCCTGGAGCTGACCCAGACCGCCCTGTGGTGGGTCATCCGGCTCTCGCCGCTCGGCACCCTCGGCCTGATCGGCAAGTCCGTCGCCAAGTACGGCTGGGACCTGCTGAAGCCGTTCGCCACCCTGACCGCCGACGTGTACATCGGCTGCGCCCTGGTGCTGTTCGTCGTCTACTCCCTGCTCCTGAAGTTCGTCGGCGGCCTCAACCCGCTCAACTTCTTCAAGGGCGCCTGGCCCGCCATCCAGCTGGCCTTCGTCTCCCGCTCCTCCGTCGGCACCCTGCCGGTCACCCGCCGCGTCACCGAGCGCCTCGGCGTCCCGAGCGACTACGCCAGCTTCGCCGTCCCGTTCGGGGCGACCACGAAGATGGACGGCTGCGCCGCGATCTACCCCTCGCTGGCCGCGATCTTCGTCGCCCAGGTGTACGGGATCGACCTCGGCATCGGTGACTACCTGCTGATCGCCTTCGTCTCGGTCATCGGCTCGGCCGCCACGGCGGGCCTCACCGGCGCCATCGTGATGCTGACCCTGACCCTCTCCACCCTGGGCCTGCCCCTGGAGGGCGTCGGCCTGCTGCTCGCCATCGACCCGATCCTCGACATGATCCGCACCGCCACCAACGTGGCCGGCCAGGCGGTCGTGCCGATCCTGGTCGCGGCCCGCGAGAAGACCCTCGACCTGGTCGCCTACAACAACCCGACCGGCGACCTGTACGACGAGACCCCGGTGAGCATCCCGGCCCAGTCCGCCGAGAAGGTCCCGGCCGCCGCCTGACCCCCGCCGCTCCGCGTCACGAGCCCCCTGCCGGTCGACCGGCAGGGGGCTCCGGCGTGTGCCGGGGCCCGGGGGCTCACAGACGGACGTTGCCTTGCCGGGCCGCTCGCGGGTGCGTGCGCGCGCGGGGGGCGGTCACTGTTTCTCCTGGCTCAGCCATCTCCGGTAGTTCCAGAACTACCGGACAGGAGGAACCCTGTCCGGGGACAGGGAGGGCTCCCGGTCCGTGGGGGGAGGGGCCCCGCTGTCCGGGGAGGGGGAGGTGCGGCCCGGCCTGTCGCCGGCCCTCCCTGTCCGGGGACGCCGGGGGCGGGATATCCGTGGCGGGCCCGTCGAGGCCGGCGAGGTCGGCGAGCAGGGCCTGGCGGGCGCGGTGGGCGCGCTGGCGGTCGCCGGTGCAGGCGGCGGAGAGCAGGAGGGCGATCTCGCAGCGCGGGGCCCCGGACGGCCAGGTGAGGACGTAGGTCGCGGGCGTGGACGTCCACGGGTCGTGGGCGGCGGTGCGGCGGAGGAGTCCGGCGGTCTCGAAGGCGTGGACGACCCTGGTGACGGTCTGCGGGGTGGAGTGGCAGGCGGCCGCGAGTGCGGTCATCGACCGGGTGAACCTGCCGTGCTCGTCGGAGAGCCTGCTGAGCATCTGTCCGACGTACCCGACGACGGAGGTCACGCCCGGGAGCCGGGACGCCGGGTCGAGGAAGAGTTCGGCCAGCCGGAGGCCGAACACGTGCGGCTTCACCCGCTCCGGGGTGGTCCCCTCGGGTGGCACGGGGGTGGGGTGCTCGGTGAGCAAACTGCGGCCTTCCCCGTCAACTCACCGCTATCGGATGTCCCGAGGGCCCCTGGGGGACGTAGACTCGGGAGATCGGAGCAGTCAGCAATGACCTTCGGTGTAGGCCGTCCGGGGGATATCGGCCAAGATAAAAGACCCGGACGGTCGTGGTGATCTGGTCCCCCCGAGCATACGCCCGGGGGGATCAACCATTTCACTTTCCGTGCATGATGACTGACTGATAGTCATGGAAACGGAGCCCCTGCATGCGCGTCACCTTCGACGCCGAGAACGACCTGGCGTACGTGTGCCTCGTCGATTCGATCGGCCCCGGCGAGGCGGTGCGGCAGGTCACCACCGACGACGGCGGCGCGGTGCTCGACTACGACTCCCACGGGCGGCTGCTCGGGATCGAACTGTTCGGAGCCCGCCGCCGGTTGCACCCCGACCTGCGCGAGCTCGCCGAGCGGCCTGAGGACGGCGCGCGGTAGTGCGCCCGGCCCGGGTGACGCGACGTCGGGGCCCGCTCCCCGCTCCGCTCCTGCTCGCCCGACCGGACGCTGCTCATCGTCGAGGTGACCTCCGAGTCGAACGGTGACACCGACCGCGTGGTCAGGCGCCGCCGCTACGCGGAGTACGGAGCACCGCTGTACCTGGTGGTGGACCGTCAGGGTCGCACCTGCACGCTGTTCTCCGAGCCGGGGTCGCTGGCTTACACGAAGGCCGAGGGCCCCTATCCGTTCGGTACGGCGGTGCACCTGCCGGAGCCCTTCGGTGTGGCACTGGACACCGGGAACTTCTGAGCAGAGGCAGGGGGCCCGCCGCGTCCAGGACGTGGCGAGCCCCCTTGGGTGCTGCTCTTGTGCTCATGGTGGCGGCAGTAAAGGCCACCGGTGGACCCAACGGGGGTCCCGAGCGATCAGATCATCAGAGGATGGTCAGATTGCGGTGACGTTCTCCGCCTGCGGGCCCTTCGGGCCCTGGGTGACGTCGAAGCTGACCGGCTGGTTCTCCTCCAGCGAGCGGAAACCGTTCGCGTTGATGGCGGAGTAGTGGACGAAGACGTCGGGGCCGCCGCCCTCCTGGGCGATGAAGCCGAAGCCCTTCTCAGCGTTGAACCACTTGACGGTTCCCTGAGCCATGCCGTTCTCCTTGCGAGGGACGTATAAGCGCCACACTGCGTGGCGCCCGGGTCCGCTGCGCTGATCGCCCCGCCTCCGGAGTGGGTCCGGAGTTTTTCGATATTGCTGAAAAACTACAAAAAGCCTGCGGTTACATGCTCCGCAGGCTTCAAGTACTGCAAGGGGAATCAAACTGCAACTGAGGGCAACGCTAGCACGCAGTCGCGGTCGCGACCAGGGGTGACTTACACCCCGGACGGGGTGTGTCGGGGCATGTGAACGGGGTGTGTCGGCGGGTGTCGTGAACCGCCGGAGCCCGGGCGCCGGGGGCGTGTCGGGCGGTCGGTGACGGCTCCCCGGAGCAGCGGGCATACCCTGCGGAGAGAGTACGAACAACAGAGGAGCCCGCAGTGGCAGTGCAGGACGGTAGTGCCCCGGCGACGCCGGTCAGGCCCCGGGTCGGACACATTCAGTTCCTGAACTGCGTGCCCCTCTACTGGGGCCTCGCCAGGACGGGCGCCCTGCTCGACCTCGACCTCACCAAGGACACCCCGGAGAAGCTCAGCGACCGGCTGGTGGACGGTTCGCTCGACATCGGCCCGATCACCTGCGTCGAGTACCTGCGGCACGCGGACGAGCTGGTCGTCCTCCCCGACATCGCGGTGGGCAGCGACGGGCCGGTGATGTCCTGCGTGATCGTGAGCAAGCTCCCGCTCTCCGAGCTGGACGGCCGCCGGGTCGCGCTCGGCTCCACCAGCCGCACCTCGGTCCGGCTCGCCCAGCTGCTGCTGGAGGAGCGCGAGGGCGTCCGGCCGGAGTACTTCAGCTGCCCGCCCGACCTGGACGCGATGCTCGCGCAGGCCGACGCTGCCGTACTGATCGGCGACCCGGCGCTGCGGGCCACGCTGGAGCAGGCCCCCTCCCGGGAGCTGGCGGTGCACGACCTCGGCGAGATGTGGAAGGACTGGACGGGCCTGCCCTTCGTCTTCGCCGTCTGGGCGGCCCGCCGCGAGTTCGTCGAGCGCCGGCCGGAGGCGGTCGCGGCCGTGCACCGGGCGTTCCTGGAGTCCCGCGACCTCTCGATCGCCTCGGCCGCCCAGGTCGCCGAGCAGGCCGCCCGCTGGGAGGCCTTCGACGCGGCGGTGCTGGAGAAGTACTTCAGCGAGGCCCTGGACTTCTCGCTCGGTGAGCGCCAGCTCGCGGGCATCGCCGAGTTCGCCCGCCGGGTCGGCCACGACAGCGGCTTCGCCCCGGACGTCGCCGTCCGGCTGCTGGAGCCCGTGGCGACGGGCTGAGACGCCCGCCCGCCGCTTCCCACCGGTAGCGTCGTGCCGCACAGGCGTCGGCGAGGGGAGCGCGGGGGATGGAACCACTGGGGTCCGACGATCCGGTACGGATCGGCGAGTACCGGCTGCTGCGGCGGCTCGGCGCCGGCGGCATGGGACGGGTCTACCTCGGGCGGACGGCCGGCGGCCGGACCGTCGCCGTCAAGGTGGTGCGCGGCGAGCTGGCGGAGGACCCGGAGTTCCGCGCCCGGTTCCGCCAGGAGGTCGAGGCGGCCCGGCTCGTCGGCGGTGACTGGACGGCGCCCGTGCTGGACGCCGACACCGAGAGCGCCCACCCCTGGGTCGCCACCGGCTACGTCGCGGGCCCGGCGCTCACCGCCGCCGTCCGGGACTTCGGCCCGCTGCCCGGGGCCGCCGTCCGCGCGATGGGCGCGGGCCTGGCCGGGGCGCTCGCGCACGTGCACGGCCTGGGGCTGGTGCACCGGGACGTCAAACCGTCGAACGTCCTGCTCACCCTGGACGGCCCGCGCCTGATCGACTTCGGCATCGCCCGGGCGCTGGACGCCGCGACCGCCCTGACCCGGTCCGGCTACGTGGTCGGCTCGCCCGGCTACATGTCGCCCGAGCAGGCGCAGGGCGTGACGGCCGGGCCGGCCAGCGACGTCTTCTCGCTCGGCGCGGTGCTCGCGTACGCGGCCACCGGCACGGCGCCCTTCGGCGACGGCGTGAGTGCGGCCGTCCTGCTCTACCGGGTGCTGCACGAGGAGCCGGACCTCTCCGGGCTCGACGGCGGCCTGCTCGCGGTCGTCCGCGACTGCCTGGCCAAGGACCCGGCCGCCCGGCCGCGCCCGGACGCGCTGCGCGGGCGGCTGCTCGCCGACGACGGCGCCGGCACCGTACGGCTGGGACAGGGCGGCTGGCTGCCGCCCGCGCTGGCGGCGGCCGTCGGGCGCAGCGCCGTGGAGCTGCTGGGCCTGGACCACGTACCGGCCCCCGAACGGCCGGCCCCGGTCGTGGTCTCGGACTACGTACCGACCTGGGCGCAGCCTGCCGCCCCCGCAGCTCCGGCCGCTGCGATGCCGTCGTCGCCGCCCGGGCCGCCGCCCGTCGCGCGGCGCCCGCGCAGCGTGGCGCTCACGGTGGCGCTCGTGCTGCTGGGTGTGTCGGCGGCCTCGCTCGTCGGCCTGAAGCTCTACCAGGCGCAGGCCGGCGGGGCGCCGACCGACGACCGCAGCACCTCTTCCAGCACCGTCTCGTTCACCGCCTCCGCCACCAGGTCCACGTCCACGTCCACGTCCACGTCGACGTCGTCGACGACGGTCGTGGCGCCGCCGCCCACGACGGGAGCGCCGAGCAGCGGGGCGGGCGGCCCGGCCGGGCCGAGCGTCGTGCCGGCGGCCTTCGTCGGGGCCTGGCGCGGCGACATGACGTCCACCCACACCGGCCTGCCGGCCGGCACCACCACCGTCACCGTCCGGGCCGCCGCGCTCGGGGCGGAGACCACCACCAGCGTCAACGGCCTCGACGGCCTGATCACGGTCAGCTGCGAGGGGGCCTGGACGCTCACCTCGGCCTCCGACAAGGAGCTCGTCTTCACCTCGCGCCTCGTCCGCTCCAACCCGCCGGGGCTCTGCACCGGCGGCTCGTCGAAGGAGACGCTCACGCTCCAGGCGGACGGCAGCATCCGGTTCACCTCGCTCGACCCGGGCGCCGGGAGCCCCAGCGGCGTCCTGCGGAAGGTGGGCTGAGACCGGCCCGGCGGGCTTCCCGGCCGGTTCCCGTCCTGAGCCCGTCCTGTTCCCGGTGCGCTCCCGGCGCGAGCGGATCGGGGACGAAGCGGGGACGAAGCGGGGCGACGCGGGCGCGCCGAAGCGCTGGCGTAGGCTGTTTCTGCCGCGTGGCCCCGACCCCGAGAGCCGCGCCGGGCAGCGTTCCACCGCAGTTCCACCGAGAGAGAGAAGGCCGCCAGGTGTCCGAGCTCGCAGCGATCCTCGATGCGCCCAGCACCGACCTGCAGGCCGTCCTCGACCGGGCGGCCGCCGGCGGCAGGATCAGCCCCGAGGAGGCCCTGGAGCTGTACCGCTCCGCTCCGCTGCACGCGCTCGGTTCGGCCGCCGACGCCGTCCGCCGCCGCCGCTACGCGGGTACCGAGCACATCGCGACGTACATCATCGAGCGGAACATCAACTACACCAACGTCTGTGTGACGGCCTGCAAGTTCTGCGCGTTCTACGTGGCGCCGAAGAGCGACAAGGGCTGGTCCCGCGACCTCGACGAGATCCTGCGCCGCTGCGCGGAGACGGTCGAGCTGGGCGGCACCCAGATCATGTTCCAGGGCGGCCACCACCCGGACTACGGCGTCGAGTACTACGAGCGCGCGTTCTCCGCGATCAAGGCGGACTTCCCGCAGCTGGTGATCCACTCGCTCGGTGCCTCCGAGGTCGAGCACATGGCCCGGCTCTCGAAGGTCTCCGTGGAGGAGGCCATCACCCGCATCCACAAGGCCGGCCTGGACTCCTTCGCCGGCGCCGGCGCCGAGCTGCTGCCCGAGCGGCCGCGCAAGGCGATCGCCCCGCTCAAGGAGTCGGGCGAGCGCTGGCTGGAGATCATGGAGACCTCGCACGGCCTGGGCGTCGAGTCGACCTCCACCATGCTGATGGGCACCGGCGAGACCAACGCCGAGCGGATCGAGCACCTGCGCATGATCCGCGACGTTCAGGACCGTACGGGCGGCTTCCGCGCCTTCATCCCGTACACCTACCAGCCGCAGAACAACCACCTCAAGGGCTCCACCCAGGCGACCGTCTTCGAGTACCTGCGGATCATCGCCATCGCCCGGCTCTTCCTCGACAACGTCGCCCACATCCAGGGTTCCTGGCTGACCACCGGGAAGGAGGCCGGCCAGCTGTCGCTGCACTACGGCGCCGACGACCTGGGCTCGGTCATGCTGGAGGAGAACGTCGTCTCGGCGGCCGGTGCCAAGCACCGCTCCAACCTCACCGAGCTGATCCACCTGATCCGGGCCGCCGACCGCACCCCGGCGCAGCGCTCCACCACCTACGAGCACCTGCGGGTGCTGGACGACCCGGCGAACGACCCGGTCGACCCGCGCGTCGCCTCGCACATCGCGTCCACCGCGATCGAGGGCGGCACCGCGCACCCCGAGCTGAAGATCCTCTCCACCAACTAGAGCGACCGGAGCCGCGAGCCGACGGGCACCGACCGATGCTGACCCTGCACCGGGCCGCCGTGCTGCTGCCCGCCCCCGCCGATCCCACCGCGCCGTCGATCACCGACGGTGCGGTGGTGGTGCAGGGCGACCGGATCGCCGGGCTCGGGCCGTACGGGGAGCTGGCGGCGGCGTTCCCCGGCGCCCGGACCAGGGAGTGGGACGGGCTGCTGACGCCCGGTCTGCTCAACCGGCACGGCCACTGGCTGCTGGAGTGCGCCTACCACCCAGACCCGCGCGAGGAGATCGGCGCCGAGCCGCTGCACGGCCCGGCGCTGGACGCCCTGGGCCCCGGTCCGGACGAGGCACGCTGGGGCGGCAGCGCCCGGCGCGGTCTCCAGCGGATGCTCGCCCAGGGTGTGACCGCCGTGGCCGGCCCGTTCGAGCGCCCGTCGGTCCGGACGGCGGTGGTCCGCTCCGGCCTGCTCGCCGTCCCCGGCGACGGCTCCCCGGGCCCGCTCGACCCGCTGGCCGGCGGGTCCCTCGCCCGGGCCGCCCACGGCGCCCTGACGGTCGGCGGCCGGGCCGACTTCGCGGTCTTCGCCGTCACCGTCACCGACATCGCCGACGGCAGCTCCGGAGCGCCCGGCGACTGCCTCGCCACCGCCCTGGCCGGCCGGCTGCTGTACCGCCGCCGCTGAGCGGGGCACCCTGCGGGACCGGCAGTGCACGGCCCGCCCCGAATGCACACAAGAACCCTGCGCGAACCTCCGAGAACCTCCGCATCCGGGGCCGGATCGCAGGACGTGTCCGAACTACCCTGGCAGTGAATCTCCCTGATTGCCCCTTCGCCGTGACCTGAGGGCCCGCCAGCGGATACGATCCCGGACAGCTCAACCCGTACGCTCCGTACCCTCACCACTTCGCCCGCCCGCGGGCGGCAGGGGCCCGTCCCAGGCCCCGTCAGCAAGCCAGGACAGGAACCATGCGATCCGCGACCGTCCCTCCGCCGCGATCCCCGCGGTTGGGCCGTGGTTGGTACCTCGCCGCCGTGCTCAGCGCTGTGCTGGCCGTCGGCATGTGCCTGCTCGGCTGGCGCCAGGCCGAACAGGCCGACCGGATCGGAGCGCACCCCGTCCAGGTCCAGGGCACCGTCACCCAGCTCTCCACCGGCAGCGGCTCCTACAGCTCCGTCACGTACCGCGTCGACGGCCAGCAGCACACCGCCGCCGCCCTGCCGCTCGCGGACAGCGCCCAGGTCGGCGAATCGGTCTGCCTGGAGCACGCCGCCGACGAACCCTCCGCCGTCCGCCTCTGCGGCGACGTCTACCCGCAGCCCGCCGGCATCGGGCTGGCCCGCACCAGCGTGCCCATCGCGGTGGTGCTCTTCCTGCTCTGCGTGCTGCGCATCGTCCGCCACCGCCGGGCCCAGGCGGCCGAGGCCGACCGGGCGGCGCAGGAGGAGCGGGAGGCCCGGACCGGCCGCGGCAAGGTCCGGACCACCGTCGTGTTCGCGACCGAGGCGCTCGCCGACGGCATGCCCGCGATAACGAGCGGCAAGCGCTCCCGGCGCCGCCGCAAGGGCGGCCGGCGGGCCCTGCACTGAACCGGCGCGCCGCCGCACGGTGCCCCGTGGACCGGCCTGTCCGTAGGAGGGTGAAGAATGGGTCCGTGACCCGAGCCTCCCTGGACAAGCAGCCGCACGAAGTCGCCGCCATGTTCGACGACGTCGCGGCCAAGTACGACCGTACGAACGACGTGCTCTCCCTCGGCCAGGCCCGCGCCTGGCGGCGCGCGGTGGCCGAGGCGGTCGACGCCCGGCCCGGCGAACTCGTCCTCGACCTCGGGGCCGGCACCGGCACCTCCTCCCTGCCGTTCCAGGAGGCCGGGGCCCGGGTCGTCCCCTGCGACTTCTCCGTGGGCATGCTGGGCGAGGGCAAGCGCCGCCACCCCGAGCTGGCGCTCACCGCCGGCGACGCGACCCGGCTGCCGTTCGCGGACGACTCCTTCGACGCGGTGACGATCTCCTTCGCGCTGCGCAACGTGCACGACACCGTCGCCGCACTGCGCGAGATGCAGCGGGTCGCCAAGCCCGGCGGCAAGATCGTCATCTGCGAGTTCTCCACCCCGACCTGGACGCCCTTCCGGACGGTCTACACCGAGTACCTGATGCGCGCCCTCCCGCCGGTCGCCACCGCCGTCAGCAGCAACCCGGACGCGTACGTCTACCTCGCCGAGTCCATCCGCGCCTGGCCCGACCAGCCGGGCCTGGCCGCCCTGCTCCAGGAGGCCGGCTGGTCCAAGGTCGCCTGGCGCAACCTCACCGGCGGCATCGTCGCCCTGCACCGCGCGTTCAAGGACCTGCCGGCCGCACCGGCCGTACCGGCCGTGCCCGGGGCACCGGCCGCGCCGGAGGCACCTGACGCACCGGCCGCTCCCGACGCTGCCGTGGCTCCGGAGAGCTGAGCCGCACAGCTCGTAGACTCGTCCGCACCCGAAGACCAGACCAGCCGACCCGTAGTGCAGGAGTGTGCCCACCGTGTCCGAGACCGCAGTTGACCTGAGCGCCATCGGCGAGAGCGTGGAGAGCACGGCTGACGTCATCGTGGTCGGCGCCGGCCCGGCAGGCTCCACCACCGCCTACTACCTCGCCCAGGCGGGGCTCGACGTCCTGCTGCTGGAGAAGACCGAGTTCCCGCGCGAGAAGGTCTGCGGGGACGGCCTCACCCCCCGCGCCACCAAGCAGCTCGTCGACATGGGCATCGACGTCTCCACCGACAACGGCTGGCTGCACAACAGGGGCCTGCGGATCATCGGCGGCGGCGTCCGGCTGGAGCTGGACTGGCCCGAGCTGTCCGCCTTCCCCGACTACGGACTCGTCCGCAAGCGCGCCGACTTCGACGAACTGCTGGCCCGTCAGGCCCAGAAGGCCGGCGCCCGGCTGTACGAGCGCTGCAACGTCAGCGGCCCCGTCCTGGACGACCGCACCGGCCGGATCGTCGGCGTCACCGCCAAGCTCGGCGAGGAGAAGCGGGCCGTCACCTTCCGCGCCCCGCTCGTCGTCGCCGCCGACGGCAACTCCACCCGGCTCTCCCTCGCGATGGGCCTGCACCGCCGCGAGGACCGCCCGATGGGCGTCGCCTACCGGACGTACTTCACCTCGCCGCGCTCCGACGACGACTACCTGGAGTCCTGGCTCGAACTCTGGGACACCCGCAACGGCGGCAAGCAGCAACTCCCCGGCTACGGCTGGGTCTTCGGCATGGGCGACGGCACCTCCAACGTCGGCCTCGGCATCCTCAACTCCTCCCCGGCCTTCGGTGAGCTCGACTGGCGCGAGGTCCTCAAGGCCTGGTGCGCCGGCATGCCCGAGGAGTGGGGCTACACCCCCGAGAACATGACCGACCCGATCCGCGGCGCCGCCCTCCCGATGGCCTTCAACCGCCAGCCGCACTACACCCGCGGCCTGCTGCTGGTCGGCGACGCCGGCGGCATGGTCAACCCGTTCAACGGCGAGGGAATCGCCTACGCGATGGAGTCCGGCCAGCTCGCGGCCGGCGTCATCGTCCAGGCCAACGCCCGGATCACCGACGCCGGTCGCGAACGCGCCCTGGAGGGCTACCCGCGCGTCCTCAAGGACGTCTACGGCGGCTACTACACACTCGGCCGCGCCTTCGTGAAGCTGATCGGCAACCCCAAGGTCATGCAGCTCGCCACCCAGCGCGGCCTGACCCACCCGATGCTGATGAAGTTCACCCTCAAGATGCTCGCCAACCTGACGGACCCCCAGGGCGGCGACGCCATGGACCGCATCATCAACGGCCTCACCAAGGTGGCCCCGAACGCCTGACCACGGGACGCCTTGACGAGTCCGCGGCCCGGCGGGCGGCCCGGCTGCTACGGATGCAGGGCCGTGCGCGCGGTGGTGGCGAAGGCGGTGACGGCGTCCCAGAACGTGATGATGGCGCGGTGGAGTTCGTCCGCCCGTGCGGGGGCGTGGAGGGCGCCGTCCAGCAGCTTGAACACCTCCGTGGACGTGTGCTGGACCCGTGAGGCGGCGGCCGCCACGGCCTCGGGACCCTCCAGGCCGACGGTGTGCAGGGCCGGCAGGAGCTGGCGGTGGTAGTTGTCGCGGATCTGTATCCGCAGCCCCCGCAGTTCGGCTGCCTGCTCCTCGGACGGCTGCGCGACCGCCGCCGTGTGCCACTGGCGGTAGAAGCCGCCGGCCGTGTGCATGTGCTCGACCAGTGCCAGGTAGGCCGAGCGGCGCGCGTCCCGCTGCCGCTCGGCCTGCTGGGCGGCCGCCGTCGCCTGCGCCTGCTGGAGCGCGGCGCGAGAACTCCCCCGGCCGGTGACCCAGCTGGCGAGGATCGCCGTCGCCCCGGTGACGGCGGCGATCCAGAGTGTGTTGGTGTCCCCCATGCACCGGATTCTGGCCGGGCCCGGGCCGGACGGCAATGCCGCAGCCGGCGGCCCGCTCCGCCCGCCCCGCCCCGCCCGGGCCGGTGGGACCGGGTGCCCGGGGTCAGACGCGGGACGGCACCTGCTGCGCGAACTCCGCGAGGGGCACGGCGTGGTGCCAGGCGGCGTCGCGGACCTGGACGACCTCCAGGATGACCTCCGGGTCCTCGACCAGCTGGGCACCGAGGTAGACGTCGTCCTCGTCGAAGTGCAGCAGCAGGACGACCCGGGAGTCGAACAGCCAGAAGTCCCGGGGCGGGAGCTGGAGCCCGTCCGCGACGGCGCGCGGGAGGTGGCGGACGTCCTCGCCGGCGGCCACGTTCGTCCGCCCGACGTCGACGAGGTAGGCCTGCCCGGGGGTGATCGGCTCGTCCGCGACGCGTACCCGCTCGATCCGCTTGCCCTGGGCGACCTGGGCGCGGACGTTCTCGCACCAGGGGCGGGTCGGGTCCGCCTGCGGGTCCTCGCCGCGCAGGAAGCGCTGGTAGCTCTCGCCGCGGCGGTCGGAGGCGTAGGCGCGGCGCGTCTCCAGCCGCCAGGCGGTGTGCAGGAATCCGTCGGAGAAGAAGTGGTCGAACTGCTCGTCCGTGATGAACTGCGGCACTGCGGCTGCTCCTCGGGTGCGAAAGGCGTGGGCAACCAGGATGCGCGCAGACGTGCGGGCCCGGAGGCCGTTTTCGCAAAGATGATCGTGCGGGAGGGGCGCGGGCCGCAGCCCGCGCCCCTCCGGTGTGCCTACGGGGCTCAGACCTGCGCGCGGTCCCGCGCCTGCGCCGGGACGCCGGCCGGTGCGCCGGCCTCCGCCGCGGCCGGCGCCGCTGCGGGCCGCACCAGCAGCAGGACGGCCAGGCCGCCCAGCAGGCCCAGCACGCCCGACACCAGGAAGGTGTCCCGCAGGCCCGAGGCGAACGCTTGGTGCACCACGTGCGCGGCCTCCGGGGCGCGGGCGATCACCGCGCCGGCCGCGCCGCCGGTCAGGGCGTCGGCGGTCTGCTGCGGGTCGGCCACGGCGGAGGAGGAGCGGAGCGAGTCCAGCACCCCGGCCTGGAAGACGGCGCCGAGCACCGCGATGCCCAGCGCGTTGCCCAGCTGACGGGCGGTGTTCAGCGCCCCGCCGGCCATTCCGGCCCGGGCCTGCGGCACGGCCGCCATCACGGTCGAGGCCATCGCGGGCGTGGCCAGCCCGACGCCCGCGCCGGTCACCGCGAGACCGGCCGCCAGTGTGGCCCAGTCCGAGTCGGCGCCGATCACGGTCTGCAGCAGTGCTCCGACGCCGATCAGCAGCAGCCCGCCGCCGACGGTGAGCCGGGGCGGCGCCCCGTGCAGCTTCTTGCCCGCGACGGCGGCGGCCACGAAGGCCACGATGCTCATCGGCAGCATCGCCAGGCCGGCCGTCACCGGGCCCATCCCGCGCACCGACTGCAGCCAGAGCGAGGAGTACACCAGGTACGAGAAGGCGGCGACGGAGAGCAGCAGGCCGCCGATCATGATGCCGACGAAGGCCGGGCTGCGGAACAGTCCGAGGTCCAGCATCGGGCGGCTGCTGCGCCGTTCGATCAGGACGAAGGCAAGCAGCGACAGCGCGCTCAGCGCGAACAGGCCGAGCGTGGTGGTGGACGTCCAGCCGTTCTCGCCGACCCGGATCAGCGCGTACGTGAGGGCGCCGGCGAAGAGCGTGAAGGTCAGCATGCCGGGCACGTCCACCCCGCTCGCCTGCGGGTTGCGGGACTCCTTGACCACCCGCAGGGTGACCACCACCGCGAGCACGCTGACCGGCAGGTTGACGAAGAAGATCCAGCGCCAGTCGAGGTGCTCGGTCAGCAGGCCGCCGAGGACCGGCCCGGCCGCCGCCGCGGCGCCGTTCACCGCGCCCCAGACGCCGAACGCGATGCCCCGGTCCCGGCCCTGGTAGGCGCCGCTGAGCAGCGCCATCGTGGTGGCGAACATCGCCGCGCCGCCGACGCCCTGGAGGCCGCGGAAGGCGATCAGCATGCCCGGCCCGGTGGCGAGGCCGCAGGCGAGCGAGGCGAGGGCGAACAGGCCGAGCCCGGCGACGTACAGCCTGCGCCGCCCGATCCGGTCGGCGAGCGACCCCGCTCCCAGCAGCAGCGCCGCCAGCGCGAGGGCGTAGATGTCCATCACCCACTGCAGGTCGGCGAAGGTGGTGTGCAGGCTGGTGGCCATGTCGGGCAGCGCGACGGTCACGATGGTGACGTCCACCAGCAGCATGAACGCGCCCAGGCACACCGCGGTCAGCGGTAGCCACTTACGCATGGGAGTCTCTCCTCGGTCGGACACGCCGGGCAGCCCCTGCCCGGCCTGCACCGACGATGGCAGGGGCTGACCGGATCGATCCATCCAGCCCCGTCCCGGTGGCGGAAACCGATGTTTCCGGTCCTGCGATGATGGAATCATGGCCACCGAACCGCAGACGGAACTGGACGAGCTGGACCGTGCGCTCGTACAGGCCCTGATGATCGACGGCCGGGCCGCGTTCAGCCGCCTGGCGGACGTCCTCGACGTCTCCGACCAGACGGTGATCCGCCGCTACCGGCGGCTGCGCACCGCCGGCCTGGCCCGGGTGGTCGGCCTGCCGCTCGGCCACCGGGTCGGCCTGTTCGAGTCCTGGCTGCGCGTGCAGTGCACCCCGGACGCGGCGGTGGCCGTGGCGGGTGCGCTGGCCCGGCGGCCCGACATCGCCTGGGTCTCGCTGAACTCCGGCGGCACCGAGATCCACTGCGTCACCCGGGCCCGCAACAAACAGGACCAGGACGTCCTGCTGCTCCAGCAACTGCCGGGCACCCGCCGGGTCACCGGCGTCTCCGCGCACAGCATCCTGCGGGTCTACCGGGGCGGGCCCAGGCGCTGGCGCGGACTGGACGTGCTGACCGCCGGGCAGGTCACGGCGCTGGAGCGGCCGGTCACGGCCGTGCCCGGCGAACGGGTCCGGCTGGACGACCCCGAACTCGCCATGCTCGCCGTGCTGGCCCGCGACGGCCGGGCCGGCTACCCCGAACTCGCCCGCGCCACCGGCCTCTCCGAGTCGACCGTCCGCCGCCGCCTGGACCAGCTCCGGGACAGCGGCGCCGTCTACCTGGACGTCGAGGTCGATCCGCTGCTGCTCGGCTTCGAGACCCAGGCGGTCCTGCTCGCGACCGTCGCCCCCGGTGAGCTCGCCGCCGTCGGCGCCGCGCTCGGCGCTCACCCCGAGGTGCCGTTCGCCGCCGCCATCACCGGCTCGGCGAACCTCCTCGCGGTGGTGATCTGCCGCGACACCGACGCCCTGTACGAGTACCTCACCGAACGGATCGGCGCGCTGAAGGCGGTGCGGCACGTCGAGGTCGTCCCGCTGATCCGCACGGTGAAGCGGGCCGGGCTGCTCACCGACGGCACCAGGCTGGTCGACCCGCCCGGCTGAGCCCGGTCAGCGGCCGTCGCCCTCCCGGGAGTCCAGGGAGCGCCGCTCCACGTGGGCCAGCCGCTCCGCGAACACGTCGCGGGCGTCCGGGGTCAGCGTGCGGAGCGCGACCAGCGCGGTGAACACCACGTCGCAGAGCTCGTGCTGGACGTCCTCCCAGCTGTGCGTGACGCCCTTGCGCGGGTTCTGGCCGGTGGCGCCGATCACGGCCTCGCCGACCTCGCCGACCTCCTCCGACAGCTTGATGATCCGCAGCAGGCGCTCCGCGTCGGCGCCCAGCCTGCTCTCCCCGTCCAGCCAGGCCACCAGCCGGTCGACGCTGTCCCAGATGGTGCTGTCCATGCGCGTGGTGCTCCCGGGTGTCCGTCGTGGGTCGGACGGCCACCGTACCCGGCCCGGGGAGCGGCCCGCCGTGCCGGAGGCCGGGTCGAACTCCTTGGACAGGAACGGGCCTGGCCTGGTCGGATGGTCCGATGAGCTCCTGCTGGACCGGGAGCCTGGTCCGCCTGCGCGGCGTGGAACCCGGGGCCTGGCAGACCTTCAAGCAGTTCGACGAGCACACCGAGCACCAGCGGTCGGTGGATGTCCTCCGTCCGCCGCGATCGGCCGAGGGCTACCGGGTCCGGGCCGCCGGCCGCGCCACGGCCGAGCCGGTCGGCGACCGCTTCACCGAGGAGGGGCGGCTGCGCGACCACGAGTTCTTCTCCGGCCGCCACCACGATCTGGTGGTGATGGGGATGACCGCCCTGGAGTTCAGCGGGCGGCACCCCTTCGAGGAGCTCTGACTGCCGCGTCGGCCCGTCAGGGCAGCCGGGGGTTCCCGTGGTCGTCGGTCGAGAGCGTCTGGGTGTTGAACTTGAGCTGCCAGACGATGAACCGGCCGTCCGGGTGCTCGCAGATCACCGCGCCGTCCTGCCAGATCCCGTTGCCGGCGTAGTGGTCGCCGGGCGGGTCGCCCTGGTTCTGGTGGACGTCGTGGACGCCGAGCCCGGTGTCGAAGGCCTGGCCGAACACGTAGATCCGGCTCGCCGAGCGCAGGTGCGGCTCCAGGACGTCCAGCGCGTTGTCGCCGTTGCTGGCCGTCCACGGGAAGAACCGGATGCCGAGACGGCCCAGCCACCCGCCGACCAGGTCGACCAGGTCCGGCCCGAAGGCCGGTGCGCCGATCGGGGGCCGCTGGAGCGTGCGGGAGAGGGCCCGCCCGGCCGTCCGTGCCCGGTCCACCCAGATCCGGTTGCGCAGCAGCGGACTTCGGGCGTAGTCCAGCGCCCCGGACACCGGCGTGGACGCCAGCTCGTGGAACCCGTCCGGCAGCGCCCGGACCGTCGCCAGGTCGGCGGCGGTGAGGTCGTCCACCACCCGGTAGCTCACCCCGGTGACGGCCGGGGCGTCCACGTCGAGTGCCGCCTCGTACACCCCTTGAGGGGTGTCGAGCCGGACGTGGCCGTGGTACCAGTGCCCGTACTGGTGCGTCGGGTCCCGGTGGAACTCGTTGAACGTCCCGATGGCCACGCCGTAGTGGGCAAGCGGCATGTCTCTCCTCCTCGGCAGCCGAGATGATCACAGCAGCCCCAGGCTTCCGCTCCCCGGCCCGCACCGCCAGCCACCGAACGGGTGCTGTGCCGCCGGTCTACCCGGCGACCCGGCGACCCGGCGGCCGGGCGGACCGGCTGCGGAAAGCTGTTGATCGTACGCGTCGAGGTGCGCGAGGATGGCACGCTCCACTCCTCGCGCACGAGATCCGTCCGACGCCGCACGGGACCATCCTGCCGATCCGTACGTCCCGGAGGGAAACCCACCCATGCGCGCGTCCGCACCGATCGTCCGAGACCTGCCCGTCCTGCTCGTGGCCGTGGTCTGGGGGTCCAGCTTCCTCGCGGTGAACCGGATCACGACGGGTGACACCGTGCTCGCCATGCTGGTGCTCCGCTTCGGGCTGGTGCTGCCGCTGCTCGGGTTCGCCGCCCGGCGGGCGCTGCGCGGGCTCGGGTGGCGGGAGTGGCTGGGCGGGTCGCTGCTCGGGCTGATCCTCGGCGGGATCTTCCTGCTGGAGACGTACGGCGCGGTGTTCACCTCGGTCACCAACGCCGGGCTGATCATCAGCCTCACCATGGTCCTCACCCCGCTCGCCGAGAGCGCCGTGAGCCGCACCCGGCTGCCGCGCGCCTTCGCGCTCGCGGCCGTCCTCTCGGTGCTCGGCGTCGCCCTGCTCACCGGCGAGGGGGGCTTCAAGGCGCCGAACGGGGGCGACCTGCTGATCTTCGGCGCCGCCATGACGCGGACCGTCCACGTCCTGGTGATGTCCCGTACGCGGGCCACCCGCACGACCGACTCGCTCGCGCTCACCTGGGTGCAACTGGCCTCCGCCGCCGTGGTGTTCGCCGTGGGCGCGGCCGTCACCGGCTCCTCGCCGCTGGCCCTGGCGGCCACCTACGGGCCGGCCGAGTGGGCGTGGCTGCTGCATCTCGCGCTGCTCTGCACGCTGTTCGCGTTCTTCGTCCAGATGTGGGCGGTGCGGGCCACCTCGCCGTCCCGGGTCAGCCTGCTGCTCGGCACCGAGCCGGTCTGGGCGGCCGCCTCGGGGATCGCGGTCGCCGGTGAGCGGCCGGGCGCGCTCGGACTGTTCGGCGTGCTGCTGATCCTGGCCGGCACCGAGTGGGGCCGCCGTACGGTCGCACCGGCCGCGCTGCCCGCCGCAGTGCCGGAGCGCGAGCCCGCCGCGGTCTGAACGTCGTCCCGTCGCCGCTCCGCCGCCGTCCCGTTCCGTGCCGTTCGCGCGCTTGTGAACGAAAGGTCAATCGGGTGTTCGGGGCCTGCCACCCGAGAGGGTGAGTTCATATAACACGTCAACATGAGGCCTCGAAATTTGCGGTGAGCGGCGCATAGTTGATATAGGTCCGCAGCTCTGACCAGCCAGTTCATAGACGAATGCGACTGGTTGTGACCATTTGACTGCTTTGGGTCGATGAATAGCGACTTGGTGCCATTCGACAGCATTCGACAGGTGGCGCAGATCACAAAGATCGTCCCGAACTGCGTGTCGCAGATCACAAGCCGACGGGCATAGGATGCGCTCGATCCTGGCTTTGTGAACTGCCTCACATGAGGTGGATCTCAGGAGTTGGATCACGGGTCCACCTCAGAGTGACCCGTTGGTTCCGATCTGCAGTCAACGACGACTGGACGGAGGGAGCGGGGGCTTATGAATGCCTACGCGCCGATCCTCGTACTCGGTGCCATCGCGGCGGCGTTCGCGGTCGGCTCCGTCGTGATGGCCTCACTGACCGGCCCGAAGCGCTACAACCGGGCCAAGTTGGAGGCGTACGAGTGCGGCATCGAACCGACCCCGCAGCCCGTGGGCGGCGGCCGGTTCCCGATCAAGTACTACCTGACGGCGATGCTCTTCATCGTCTTCGACATCGAGATCGTCTTCCTCTACCCCTGGGCGGTCAGCTTCGACGCCCTGGGGATCTTCGGGCTGGTCGAGATGCTCCTGTTCATCGCCACCGTCTTCGTCGCGTACGCCTACGTATGGCGCCGCGGCGGTCTGGAGTGGGACTGACCTCTGCTTGTGAACGCGGGGACAAACCACCGGACTTGAGAGGCTGAGAGGGATCTGATGGGAATCGAGGAGAAGCTGCCGAGCGGCTTTCTGCTCACCAGCGTGGAGACCGCCGCGGGGTGGGTGCGCAAGTCGTCGCTCTTCCCGGCCACCTTCGGGCTCGCCTGCTGCGCGATCGAGATGATGACCACCGGTGCCGGCCGCTACGACCTGGCCCGGTTCGGCATGGAGGTCTTCCGGGGCTCGCCCCGGCAGGCCGATCTGATGATCGTGGCGGGGCGGGTGAGCCAGAAGATGGCACCGGTGCTGCGCCAGGTGTACGACCAGATGGCCAACCCGAAGTGGGTCATCTCGATGGGCGTCTGCGCCTCGTCGGGCGGCATGTTCAACAACTACGCGATCGTGCAGGGCGTGGACCACATCGTGCCGGTCGACATCTACCTGCCGGGCTGTCCGCCCCGCCCGGAGATGCTGATGGACGCGATCCTGAAGCTCCACGACAAGATCCAGCACGAGCCGCTCGGAGTGAACAAGCGCCGCGCCGAGGAGCTGGGCGAGGCCCTCGCCCTGCAGGCCACCCCGGTCAGCGAGATCCGGGGGCTGCTGCGATGACGGACAGCAACGGCGCCCCGAACGGGTCGCAGAACGGGGCCGCGAACGGTGCGGCCGTCCCGGCCACCCGCCGGGAGATCCCGGTCGAGGTGGTCGGCAAGCGGCAGGGGATGTTCGGCGCCAAGGGCACCGGCGACACCTCCGGCTTCGGCGGCCTGGCCGCCCCGATCGCCCTGCCGCCCGCGAGCGTCCGCCCCTACGGCGGCTGGTTCGACGAGGTCGCGGACGAACTGGAGGGCGCCCTGGAGGAGCAGGGCCTCGACCCGTTCGACGTGGTCGAGAAGACCGTCGTCGACCGCGGCGAGCTGACCTTCCACATCGCCCGCGAGCACCTGCTGCGTACGGCCCGCACGCTGCGCGACGACCCGGCGCTGCGCTTCGAGCTCTGTCTCGGCGTGAGCGGCGTGCACTACCCCGGCGACACCGGCCGGGAGCTGCACGCGGTCTACCACCTGCGGTCGGTCACCCACGGCCGGCTGATCCGGGTGGAGGTCACCGCACCGGACGCCGACCCGCACGTGCCGTCCGTGGTCAGCGTCTACCCGACCAACGACTGGCACGAGCGCGAGGCGTACGACTTCTTCGGGCTCGTCTTCGACGGGCACCCGGGGCTCACCCGGATCATGATGCCCGACGACTGGCTGGGGCACCCGCAGCGCAAGGACTACCCGCTCGGCGGCATCCCCGTCGAGTACAAGGGCGCCCAGATCCCGGCGCCCGACCAGCGGAGGTCGTACTCCTGATGACCACTCATCACTATGAAGAAGCAGGGGCCCGCGAGACCACCGAAGGGCGGGTCTTCACCGTCACCGGCGGCGACTGGGGCGAGGTGGTGGAAGCCGTCGGCCGGGCCGACGACGAACGCATCATCGTCAACATGGGCCCCCAGCACCCGTCCACCCACGGAGTGCTGCGGCTGATCCTGGAGATCGACGGCGAGACGGTCACCGAGGCCCGCTGCGGCATCGGCTACCTGCACACCGGCATCGAGAAGAACATGGAGTTCAGGAACTGGGTCCAGGGCACCACCTTCGTGACCCGGATGGACTACCTGACCCCGCTGTTCAACGAGACCGCCTACTGCCTGGCCGTCGAGAAGCTGCTCGGCGTCACCGAGCAGATCCCCGACCGGGCCAGCGTCGTCCGGGTCCTGATGATGGAGCTCAACCGGATCTCCTCGCACCTGGTGTGCCTCGCCACCGGCGGCATGGAGATCGGCTCCACCACCCTGATGATCTACGGCTTCCGGGACCGCGAGATCATCCTGGACATCTTCGAGCTGGTCACCGGCCTGCGGATGAACCACGCGTACGTCCGCCCCGGCGGCCTGGCCCAGGACCTCCCGCCCGGCGCCGTCGACCAGGTCCGCGAAGGCGTCAAGCTGCTCCGCTCCCGGATGCACGAGTACGACAAGCTGGCGACCGGCAACCCGGTGTTCAAGGCCCGGCTGGTCGACGTCGGCCACCTCGACCTGGCCGGCTGCCTGGCACTCGGCGCCACCGGCCCGATCCTGCGCGCCACCGGCCTGCCGAACGACCTGCGCAAGTCCGACCCGTACTGCGGGTACGAGGACTACGACTTCGAGGTCGCGGTGGCGGACACCAGCGACTCCTTCGGCCGGTTCCTGATCCGGCTGGAGGAGATGAAGCAGTCGCTGCGCATCGTCGAGCAGTGCCTGGACCGGCTGAAGCCCGGCCCGGTCATGGTCGCCGACAAGAAGATCGCCTGGCCGGCCCAACTGGCCGTCGGCCCGGACGGGATGGGCAACTCGCTCGACCACATCCGGAAGATCATGGGCACCTCGATGGAGGCCCTGATCCACCACTTCAAGCTGGTCACCGAGGGCTTCCGGGTCCCGGCGGGGCAGGCGTACGCGGCGGTCGAGTCGCCCAAGGGCGAACTAGGGGTGCACGTGGTCAGCGACGGCGGCACGCGGCCCTACCGCGTCCACTTCCGCGACCCCTCGTTCACCAACCTGCAGTCGATGGCGGCGATGTGCGAGGGCGGCCAGGTCGCCGACGTGATCGTCGCGGTGGCCGGGATCGACCCGGTGATGGGAGGCGTGGACCGTTGAGCAACGTCGAACTGGGCCTGCCGGCACTGCCGGCCAAGCCGTACCCGGCGGACGTCCGGGCCAGGCTGGACGCGGACGCGCGCGAGCTGATCGGCCGCTACCCCGTGGCCCGCTCCGCCCTGCTGCCCCTGCTGCACCTGGTGCAGGCCGAGGAGGGCTGCGTCACGCCCACCGGAATCCGTTTCTGCGCCGAGCAGTTGGAGCTGACCACCGCCGAGGTCACCGCGGTCGCCACCTTCTACACCATGTACCGGCGCAGGCCCGCCGGTACGTACCACGTGGGCGTCTGCACCAACACGCTCTGCGCGGTGCTCGGCGGCGACCAGATCTTCGACGAGCTCCAGCAGCACCTCGGGATCAAGAACAACGAGACCACCGCCGACGGTGAGATCTCGATCGAGCACATCGAGTGCAACGCGGCCTGCGACTACGCGCCCGTGGTGATGGTCAACTGGGAGTTCTTCGACAACCAGACGCCCGAGAGCGCCAGGCAGCTGGTCGACGACCTGCGCGCGGGCGTTCCGGCGGTACCCACCCGTGGCGCCAAGCTGTGCTCCTTCAAGGAGAGTTCGCGGATCCTGGCCGGCTTCCCCGACGAGCGCCCCGGCGCCGTCGACGAGTCCGGTGCGGGTGGCGCACCCTCCCTGGCGGGCCTGCGGCTGGCCAAGGGCGAGGCACTTCCCGGTACGGCGGGGACGAAGGTCGTCTCGCCCCGGCACGAAGGGACGGAAGCGTGATGACCTCCGCCGAGCCGGCCGAGAAGCTGCTCACCCCCGTACTGTCCGCCTCCTGGGACGACGACCGCCCCTGGACGCTGGCCACCTACCGCACCCACGCCGGCTACGAGGGCCTGCGCGCCGCCCTCGCGATGGCACCGGACGACGTGATCGCCCTGGTCAAGGACGCCGGTCTGCGCGGCCGCGGCGGCGCGGGCTTCCCGACCGGCCTGAAGTGGCAGTTCATCCCGCAGAACGACGGCAAGCCGCACTACCTGGTGGTCAACGCGGACGAGTCCGAGCCGGGCACCTGCAAGGACATCCCGCTGCTGTTCGCGAACCCGCACGCGCTGATCGAGGGCATGATCATCGCGTCCTACGCGATCCGCTGCGACCACGCGTTCATCTACCTGCGCGGCGAGGTCGTCCCGGTGCTGCGCCGGCTCCAGGCCGCCGTCGCCGAGGCGTACGAGGCCGGGCTGCTCGGCAAGGACATCCTCGGCTCGGGCATCGACCTGGACATCACCGTCCACGCCGGCGCCGGCGCGTACATCTGCGGCGAGGAGACGGCGCTGCTCGACTCGCTGGAGGGCCGTCGCGGCCAGCCCCGGCTGCGCCCGCCGTTCCCCGCCATCGCCGGCCTCTACGCCTGCCCGACGGTGGTCAACAACGTCGAGTCGATCGCCTCGGTGCCGCCGATCCTGGCCCGCGGCAAGGAGTGGTTCAAGTCGCTGGGGACGGAGAAGTCCCCCGGCTTCACGCTCTACTCGCTCTCCGGCCACGTCACCAACCCCGGCCAGTACGAGGCGCCGCTCGGCGTCACGCTGCGCCAGCTGCTGGACATCAGCGGCGGCGTCCGGTCCGGGCACCGGCTCAAGTTCTGGACCCCGGGCGGCTCCTCCACCCCGATGTTCACCGACGAGCACCTCGACGTACCGCTCGACTACGAGGGCGTCGGCGCGGCCGGCTCGATGCTCGGCACCAAGGCCCTCCAGGTCTTCGACGAGACCACCTGCGTCGTCCGCGCGGTGACCAGGTGGACGGAGTTCTACGCCCACGAGTCCTGCGGCAAGTGCACCCCGTGCCGCGAAGGGACGTACTGGCTCGTCCAGTTGCTCCGCCGGATCGAGGCGGGGCAGGGCTCCGCCGGCGACCTGGAGAAGCTGCTCGACATCGCCGACAACATCAACGGCAAATCCTTCTGCGCGCTCGGCGACGGTGCTGCCAGCCCGATCGTCTCCTCGCTCCAGCACTTCCGGGCCGAGTACGAGCAGCACCTGACCGAGCGCCGCTGCCCGTTCGACCCGGCGGCCTCCACCGTCTGGGCCGACACCCACCGCACCGGCCACCAGCCCGCCACCGAAAGGGAGGTGCACGCATGACCATCACCGAGCCGACCGCCTCCCAGACGGCGGTGGAACTGGTCACGCTCACCATCGACGGCACCGAGGTCCAGGTCCCCAAGGGGACACTGGTGATCCGCGCCGCCGAGCAGATCGGCACCCAGATCCCGCGCTTCTGCGACCACCCGCTGCTCGCCCCGGCCGGGGCCTGCCGGCAGTGCATCGTCGAGGTCGAGGGCCAGCGCAAGCCGGTCGCCTCCTGCACCATCCCGGTGACCGAGGGCATGGTGGTCCGCACCCAGGTCAGCTCGCCGGTCGCCGAGAAGGCGCAGCGCGGCGTGATGGAGCTGCTGCTGATCAACCACCCGCTGGACTGTCCGGTCTGCGACAAGGGCGGCGAGTGCCCGCTGCAGAACCAGGCGATGTCCACCGGCGGCGCCGACTCCCGCTTCGAGGGCGCCAAGCGGACGTACCAGAAGCCGGTGCCGATCAGCAGCCAGGTGCTGCTGGACCGCGAGCGCTGCGTGCTCTGCGCCCGCTGCACCCGCTTCTCGCAGGAGATCGCCGGCGACCCGTTCATCGACCTGGTCGAGCGCGGCGCGCTCCAGCAGGTCGGCGTCGGCGAGGGCGACGACTTCCACTCGTACTACTCCGGCAACACCATCCAGATCTGCCCGGTCGGCGCGCTCACCTCGGCGGCCTACCGGTTCCGCTCGCGGCCGTTCGACCTGGTCTCCTCGCCCAGCGTCTGCGAGCACTGCTCCTCGGGCTGCGCGCAGCGCACCGACCACCGGCGCGGCAAGGTCATGCGCCGCCTGGCCGGCGACGAGCCGCAGGTGAACGAGGAGTGGAACTGCGACAAGGGCCGGTTCGCGTTCCGCTACGCGCAGCAGCGCGACCGGATCACCACCCCCCTCGTCCGGGACGCCGCCACCGGTGAACTCGTGCCCGCCTCCTGGCCCGAGGCGCTGGCCGCCGCGGCCGCCGGCCTCACCGGCGCGCGGACGGCCGTGCTGGCCGGCGGCCGGGTGACGGTCGAGGACGCGTACGGCTACGGCAAGTTCGCCCGGGTCGTGCTCGGCACCAACGACGTCGACTTCCGGGCCCGCCCGCACAGCGGCGAGGAGGCGGACTTCCTGGCCGCCGCCGTCGCCGGACACGGCGTGGACCTTGGGGGCACCTCCCGCCCGGAGGGTGGGGGAGGCGAAGGGACCTCGTACCAGCAGCTGGAGGCCGCACCGGCCGTGCTGCTCGCGGGTTTCGAGCCCGAGGAGGAGTCGCCGATCGTCTTCCTGCGGCTGCGCAAGGCCAACCGGGCCGCCGGCCTCAAGGTCTTCTCGATCGCCGACCACGCCTCGCGCGGCCTCGCCAAGCTGCACGGCGCGCTGCTGCCCGCCGCCCCCGGCACCGAGGCCGAGTGGCTGTCGGCGCTGGCCGCCGACGAGGCGCTCGGCGACGACGCGGGCCGCGCGGCGCTGCTGCTGCGCGAGCCCGGCGCGGTGATCCTGGTCGGCGAGCGGCTGGCCGCCGTGCCCGGCGCGCTCACTGCCGCCCTGCGCCTGGCGCACACCACCGGCGCCCGGCTCGCGTGGATCCCGCGCCGCGCCGGGGAGCGCGGCGCCGTCGAGGCAGGCGCCCTGCCCGGGCTGCTGCCCGGTGCCCGGCCGGCCTCGGACCCGGCCGCCCGCGCCGAGACCGCCGCCGTCTGGGGCGTCGCCGACCTGCCCGCCCGGCTCGGCCGCGACACCGACCAGATCCTGGCGGCCGCCGCCAACGGCGACCTCGACGCGCTGGTCGTCGGCGGCGTCGACCCGGGCGACCTCGCCGACCCGGCGCTCGCCGACGAGGCACTGGCCCGGGTGCCGTTCGTGGTCTCCCTCGAACTGCGCCCCTCGGCCGTCACCGCGCACGCGGACGTCGTCCTGCCGGTGGCCGCCGTGGTGGAGAAGGCCGGCACCTTCCTGGACTGGGAGGGTCGGGTCAGGCTCTTCGAGGCGGCGCTCAAGCCGGACCAGCAGATGGGCCGCCACCTGCACTCGGACGTCCGGGTGCTGAGCATGCTCGCCGACGCCCTCGGGCACCGGCTCGGCCTGCCCGACATCCGCGCCGCCCGGCTGGAGCTGGACCGCTTCACCCCGTGGACGGGTGACCGCCCGGCGGCCCCCGCCACCCACCCCGCTCCGCTGCCGCGGCCGGCCACCGGCCAGGCGGTACTCGCGGGCTGGCGCCAACTGCTCGACAACGGCTCGCTCCAGGACGGCGACGCCAACCTGGCCGGTACCCGGCACCCCGCCGTCGCCCGGCTCTCGCCGGTCACCGCCGAGGAGATCGGCGCCACCACGGCGCTGCGCCTCACCGGCCCGGCCGGCTCGCTGGTGCTGCCGCTGGAGATCACCAAGGAGATCCCCGACCGCACGGTGTGGATCCCGCTCAACTCCACCCCCGGCGGCGCCCACCGGGCGCTCGGCACCACGGTCGGCCGCCTGGTCACCATCGCCCCGGCCGCCCCCGAGGCCGCCGGAGCCGTCGCCGGTACCGACTCCGGGGCCGTCGCCGGAACCGAGACGGAGGAGGCCCGATGAACCACCTCGCCGCATACGAGACGCTGGGCTTCTTCGGCCGCGACCCCTGGTGGCTGGTCCTGCTCAAGGCCGTCTTCGTCTTCGCCTTCCTCCTCGTCACGGTGCTGTTCTCGATCGTCTGGGAGCGCAAGGTGGTGGCCTGGATGCAGCTGCGCATCGGGCCCAACCGGCACGGCCCCTGGGGCATGCTGCAGTCCCTCGCGGACGGCGTGAAGCTGGCCCTCAAGGAGGACCTGGTCGTCTCCGGGGCCGACAAGGTGGTCTACATCCTGGCCCCGATCGTCTGCGCCATCCCGGCGTTCATGGCCTTCGCGGTGATCCCGTTCGGCCCGGCCGGCAACGAGATCTCGATCTTCGGCACCCGGACCCCGATGCAGCTCACCGACTTCCCGGTGGCCCTGCTCTACATCCTGGCGACGGCGTCGATCGGGATCTACGGCATCGTGCTGGCCGGCTGGTCCTCCGGGTCGACGTACCCGCTGCTCGGCGGCATCCGCTCGGCCGCGCAGATGGTCAGCTACGAGATCGCGATGGGCCTGTCCTTCGCCGCGGTGTTCATCTACTCGGGGTCGATGTCGACCTCGGAGATCGTCTCCGCCCAGCAGCCGACCTGGTTCGCGGCGCTGCTGCCGGTCTCCTTCATCGTCTACGTCATCGCGATGGTCGGCGAGACCAACCGCGCGCCGTTCGACCTCCCGGAGGCCGAGGGCGAGCTGGTCGGCGGCTTCAACACCGAGTACAGCTCGCTGAAGTTCGCGATGTTCATGCTCGCCGAGTACGTCAACATGGTGACCGTCTCGGCGGTCGCGGCGACCCTCTTCCTCGGCGGCTGGCGGGCCCCCTGGCCGGTCTCGACCTTCTGGGAGGGCGCCAACCACGGCTGGTGGCCGCTGCTGTGGATCGTGCTGAAGATCCAGCTGCTGCTGTTCTTCTTCATCTGGCTGCGCGGCACCCTGCCCCGGCTGCGCTACGACCAGTTCATGAAGCTCGGGTGGAAGGTCCTGATCCCGGTCTCGCTGGTCTGGCTGGTGATGGTGGCCAGCGTCCGCGCCCTGCGCAACGAGGGCTACGGCTTCGGCGAGGTGGTGCTGTACGTCGGCGCCCCGATCGGCGCCCTGCTGCTGCTCGCCCTGCTGCGGGACGTGCTGCGCCGCAAGCCGGAGCCCGAAGTGACACTGCCGCCGAAGGAGTTCGACCCGATGGCCGGCGGCTACCCGGTGCCGCCGCTGCCCGGCCAGGAACTGCCTCCCGTACCGCGCCGGCGCAGCCGGGCCCCGCAACTCCAGGACGCCCTCAACGGCGCCGACCATTCCGAAGGGAGCTGAACCGAGATGTCGGACGATACCGAGAAGTCATCGATCCTGGGCCCGGCCGCAGGCTTCGGCGTGACCTTCCAGGCCATGTTCAAGAAGCGGCTCACCGAGCAGTACCCGGAGCAGAAGAAGCCCACCGCTCCGCGCTTCCACGGCCGCCACCAGCTCAACCGGCACCCGGACGGCCTGGAGAAGTGCGTCGGCTGCGAGCTGTGCGCCTGGGCCTGCCCGGCCGACGCCATCTACGTCGAGGGCGCCGACAACACCGACGAGGAGCGCTACTCGCCCGGTGAGCGCTACGGCGCGGTCTACCAGATCAACTACGCCCGCTGCATCCTCTGCGGGCTCTGCATCGAGGCGTGCCCGACCAGGGCGCTGACCATGACGAACGAGTACGAGCTGGCCGACTCCTCCCGCCGGGACCTGATCTTCACCAAGGAGCAGCTGCTGGTGGGGCTCACCGAGGGCATGGTCGACTCGCCGCACGAGATCTACCCGGGCACCGACGAGGGCGCGTACTACCGGGGCGAGATCACCGCTGCCGCGCCCGGTACGGAGCGCCAGGTGCCCGCATCGCGCCAGAAGCTCGACGAGGAGGTGTCCGGGTGAACGCCCTTGCCCTGACCGGGGCCACCTCCACCGGTGAGGCCGTGCAGTTCTGGGTCCTCGCCGTGATCGCGGTGGCCGGCGCACTCGGCATGCTGCTGATGCGCCGGGCCGTGCACAGCGCGCTCTGCCTGGCCGCCACGATGATCGCGCTGGCGATCTGTTACATGGCCCAGGGCGCGGTCTTCCTGGGCGTCGTGCAGATCGTCGTCTACACCGGCGCGATCATGATGCTCTTCCTGTTCGTGATGATGCTGGTCGGCGTCACCTCCGAGGACTCCCTCAAGGAGCAGCTCAAGGGCCAGCGGTTCGCCGCCGTGTTCTGCGGCCTCGGCTTCGGGGTGCTGCTGATCGCGGGCATCGTGAACGCGAAGCTCGACCACTTCACCGGCCTCTCCGAGGCCAACGCCGAGGGCAACGTGCAGGGCCTGGCCCGGCTGATCTTCACCAAGTACGTCTGGGCCTTCGAGGTCACCGGCGCACTGCTGATCACGGCCGCGATCGGCGCCATGGTGCTCACCCACCGCGAGCACGTGAAGGCCCCGGCCACCCAGCGCGAGCTGGCCGCCCAGCGGGTGCGGGACAACATCCAGGTGCCGCCGATGCCGGCCCCCGGCGTGTACGCGCGGCACAACGCGGTCGACATCCCCGGCCTGCTGCCCGACGGCTCCATCGCCGAGGACTCGGTGATGGCCACCCTGCGCGAGCGCGGCCAGATCCGCGACGTCAGCCAGGAGATGCTCCAGCGGATGGCCGAACTGGAGGACACCACGGCCGACTGGCTCGGCCGGGCGTCGTCCGCCCGTCCGCCGGTGCCGTCGCCCGCGAAGCCCGTCCAGCCGGCCCTGGAGAAGGTCCCGAACCACGAGGGGGACTCGGCGTGAACCCCGTCAACTACCTCTACCTGGCGGCCCTGCTGTTCACCATCGGTGCCAGCGGAGTGCTGATCCGGCGCAATGCGATCGTGCTGTTCATGTGCGTGGAGCTGATGCTCAACGCCTCGAACCTGGCGCTGGTCACCTTCTCCCGGCTGCACGGCAACCTGGACGGCCAGATCATCGCGTTCTTCACCATGGTGGTCGCGGCGGCCGAGGTCGTGGTCGGCCTCGCCATCATCGTGTCCATCTTCCGGACCAGGCACTCGGCTTCGGTCGATGACAGCAACCTGATGAAGCTGTAGGCGGAGGGCCTCACGGTGAACTCTCTCATTCCGCTGCTCGTGGCGGCCCCGCTGGCAGGCGCTGCCCTGCTGCTGCTCGGCGGGCGCCGGCTCGACCGCTTCGGCCACTGGCTGGGGACGGCCTTCGCCGCCCTCTCGTTCGGCTTCGGGCTGGCGCTGTTCGCGTCCATGCTGGGCCGCGACGTCGAGCAACGCCCGGTCGGCGTGCACCTGTACAGCTGGATCCCGGTGAACGGCTTCCAGGCCGACGTCGGCTTCCGGCTCGACCAGCTGTCGATCACCTTCGTCCTGCTGATCACCGGCGTCGGCACGCTGATCCACCTGTACTCGGTGGGCTACATGGCGCACGACGAGCGCCGGCGCCGCTTCTTCGCCTACCTGAACCTCTTCCTGGCGGCCATGCTGCTGCTGGTGGTCGCGGACAACTACCTGCTGCTGTACGTCGGCTGGGAGGGGGTCGGGCTCGCCTCGTACCTGCTCATCGGCTTCTGGCAGCACAAGCCCAGCGCCGCGACGGCCGCGAAGAAGGCCTTCCTGGTCAACCGGGTCGGCGACGTGGGCCTGTCGATCGCGATCATGCTGATGTTCACCGAGTTCGGCAGTTTCGCCTTCGAGCCCGTCTTCGGCGCGGCGTCGCAGGCGAGCGAGGGCAAGCTGACCGCGATCGGCCTGATGCTGCTGCTCGCCGCCTGCGGCAAGTCCGCGCAGGTGCCGCTGCAGTCCTGGCTCGGGGACGCGATGGAGGGCCCGACCCCGGTCTCGGCCCTGATCCACGCGGCCACCATGGTGACCGCCGGCGTCTACCTGATCACCCGCTCGGCCGCGATCTTCAACCTGGCGCCGGACGCCCAGACCGCGGTGGTGGTGGTCGGCGCCGTCACGCTGATCTTCGGTGCGATCGTCGGTTGCGCCAAGGACGACATCAAGAAGGCGCTGGCCGGCTCGACCATGTCGCAGATCGGCTACATGATCCTCGCGGCCGGCCTCGGCCCGATCGGCTACGCCTTCGCGATCATGCACCTGGTCACCCACGGCTTCTTCAAGGCCGGGCTGTTCCTCGGCGCCGGGTCGGTCATGCACGGCATGAACGACGAGGTGAACATGCGTCACTACGGCGGCCTGCGCAAGTACATGCCGGTCACCTTCGTCACCTTCGGCCTCGGCTACCTGGCGATCATCGGGTTCCCCGGCCTGTCCGGCTTCTTCTCCAAGGACAAGATCATCGAGGCGGCGTTCGCCAAGGGCGGCACCGAGGGCTGGATCCTCGGCCTCTGCACTCTGGTCGGCGCGGCCGTCACCGCGTTCTACATGACCCGGGTGATGATCCTGACCTTCTTCGGCGAGAAGCGCTGGCAGCCGGACGCCGAGGGCAACGAGCCGCACCCGCACGAGTCCCCGAAGATCATGACGCTCCCGATGGTCGTGCTCGCCTTCGGCTCGGTCTTCGCCGGCGGCCTGTTCACCCTGAACAGCTCCTTCCTCACCTGGCTGGAGCCGATCACCGGCCACGCGGAGGGCGACTCCCCGCTGTCCGCGGTCACCGTCACGGCGCTCACCACGCTCTGCATGCTGGCCGGTGTCGGGGTGTCCTACCTGATGTACGGCCGGGCCCCGGTGCCCGTCGTGCCGCCGGTCGGCTCGCCGCTCACCCGGGCGGCCCGCCGCGACCTGCTCCAGGACGACTTCAACCACGCCGTCCTGGTCCGCCCCGGCTCGGCACTGGCGGCGGCGCTCGTCTACTTCGACAGCAAGGGCCTGGACGGCTTCGTCAACGGCCTCGCCGCCACCATCGGCGGGGTCTCCAGCCGGCTGCGCCGCATCCAGAACGGCTACGTCCGCTCGTACGCGCTCTCCATGTTCGGCGGCACGCTGGTGCTGGTCGCCACCACTCTCCTGATGAGGTCGGTCTGATGATGGGTCGCCACAACCACCAACGTCAGGAGGCCAGGCCATGAGCTACCTGCTGACCGCCACCTGCGCCGTCCCGGCGGCCGGCGCGGTGCTCACCGCCGCACTGCCCGCGGGGTCGGACGAGAGCCGCCGGCGCCTCGCCAAGTCCGCGGCGCTGGGCGTCTCGCTCGCCACGCTCGTCCTCGCGGCCGTCGTCGCGGTGAGGTTCGAGCCGGGCGGGGCCCGGTACCAGCTCACCGAGTCGTACAGCTGGATCAGGTCGTTCGGGATCAGCTTCTCGCTCGGCGCGGACGGCATCGGCACCGTGCTGGTGCTGCTGACGGCGGTGCTCGTCCCGGTGGTGATGCTCGCCTCCTGGCACGACGCCGACCCGGCGCCGGCGCCCGGGGGCAGCTTCGAGGCGAAGCGCCGCACCCAGGGCTTCTTCGCGCTGATCCTGGCCGTCGAGGCGATGGTCGTCGTGTCCTTCCTGGCGACCGACGTCTTCGTGTTCTACGTCTTCTTCGAAGCCATGCTGATCCCGATGTACTTCCTCATCGGCGGCTTCGGCGACCGCGCGGGCGGCCCCGAGTCGGCCCGCCAGCGCTCCTACGCGGCCGTGAAGTTCCTGCTGTACAACCTGCTCGGCGGGCTGGTCATGCTGGCCGCCGTGATCGGGATGTACGTGATCGCGCAGCAGCAGGGCTTCGCCACCTTCGACCTGCCGACGCTCACCTCCGCGATCGCCGACGGCAAGCTGGTCTTCAGCGGCACCGCCGAGAAGGCGCTCTTCCTGGGCTTCTTCTTCGCCTTCGCGGTCAAGGCGCCGCTGTGGCCGCTGCACACCTGGCTGCCCAACGCGATGGGGGAGTCGACCGCCGGAACGGCCGTCCTGATCACGGCCGTCGTCGACAAGGTCGGCACCTTCGCGATGCTCCGCTTCTGCCTCGGCCTGTTCCCGGACGCCTCGAAGACCTTCGCCCCCGCGATCCTCGTGCTCGCGGTGGTCGGCATCATCTACGGCGCGCTGCTGGCCGTCGGGCAGAAGGACATCAAGCGGCTGATCGCGTACGCCTCGATCTCGCACTTCGGCTTCATCATCATGGGCATCTTCGCGATGACCAGCCAGGGCCAGAGCGGCGCGACCCTCTACATGGTCAACCACGGCATCTCGACGGCCGCGCTGATGCTGGTGGCCGGGTTCCTGATCTCGCGGCGCGGTTCGCGCCTGATCGCCGACTACGGCGGCGTGCAGAAGGTCGCCCCGGTGCTCGCCGGGACGTTCCTGATCGGCGGCCTGGCCACTCTCTCGCTGCCGGGGCTGGCCCCGTTCGTGAGCGAGTTCCTCGTCCTGGTCGGGACGTTCAGCCGCTACCCGGCGCTCGGCATCGTCGCCACCTTCGGCATCGTGCTCGCCGCGCTGTACGTCCTGGTGCTCTACCAGCGCACGATGACCGGCCCGGTCAAGGACTCCGTGCGCGGGATGCCGGACCTCAAGGTCCGCGAACTGGCCGTGGTGGCACCGCTGGTGGCGCTGACCATCCTGCTCGGCGTGTACCCGAAGCCGCTCACCGACATCGTCAACCCGGCGGTGGACGACACCCTCTCCCAGGTCCACCGGACCGACCCGGCGCCGGCCCACCCGGTGGCCGCCACCCCCGGAGGTGAGCAGAAGTGATGAGCCAATGGCTCGCCGCCGCCGGCGGCAACAGCCCCAGCATCCCCGCGCCGCACGTCGAGTACGGGCAGCTCTCCCCGATGCTGGTGGTGTTCGGCGCCGCCGTCGCCGGCATCCTGGCCGAGGCGTTCCTGCCCCGCCGGGCCCGCTACTGGGCGCAGATCGCGATCGCGCTGCTCGGCCTCGCCGGCGCCTTCACGGCCGTGATCGTGCTCGCCTCGCAGGGGTACGGCAGCACCAAGGTGGACCTGCTCGCGATGGGCTCGGTCGCCCTCGACGGGCCCGCGCTGTTCCTGCAGGGCGTCATCCTGCTGGTCGCCGTCGTCGCCGTGCTCACCTACGCGGAGCGGCGGCTGGAGCCGAGCGTCGGCGGCGTGCCGGTGGACGCCTTCGCCCCGCAGGCCGCCGCCACCCCCGGCGGGGAGCACGAGCGCACCGCCACCCGGGCCGGCTTCGCCAGCACCGAGGTGTTCCCGCTCACCATGTTCGCCGTCGGCGGCATGCTGCTCTTCCCCGCGGCCAACGACCTGCTGACGATGTTCGTGGCGCTGGAGGTCTTCTCCCTCCCGCTCTACCTGCTCTGCGCACTGGCCCGGCGCCGCCGGCTGCTCTCCCAGGAGGCGGCCGTCAAGTACTTCCTGCTGGGGGCGTTCGCCTCGGCGTTCTTCCTGTTCGGCACCGCCCTGCTGTACGGCTACGCGGGCAGCGTCCGGCTCGGCGACATCGCCGACGTCATCTCCGGCGAGGCACCGGCCACCCAGGCCCTGCTGAGCACCACCCAGAACGACGCCCTGCTGCTGATCGGCCTGGCGCTGCTCTCGGTCGGCCTGCTGTTCAAGGTCGGCGCGGTGCCGTTCCACTCCTGGACCCCGGACGTCTACCAGGGCGCCCCGACGCCGGTCACCGGCTTCATGGCCGCCGCGACCAAGGTGGCCGCCTTCGGCGCCTTCATGCGGCTGTTCTACGTGGCCTTCCCCGGCCTGCGCTGGGACTGGCGGCCGGTGATGTGGGGCGTGGCGATCCTGACCATGGTGGTCGGCGCCGTGCTGGCCGTCACCCAGCAGGACGTCAAGCGCCTGCTCGCGTACTCCTCGATCGCGCACGCCGGCTTCATCCTCACCGGGGTGATCGCCACCAACAAGCAGGGCCTGGGCGCGGTGCTCTTCTACCTGCTGGCGTACTCCTTCGTGACGCTCGGGGCGTTCGCGGTGGTCACCCTGGTCCGCGACTCCAAGGGCGAGGCCACCCACCTCTCCAGCTGGGCCGGCCTCGGCCGGCGCTCCCCGCTGCTGGCGGCCGTCTTCGCGCTGTTCCTGCTGGCCTTCGCGGGCATTCCGCTCACCTCCGGCTTCACCGGCAAGTTCGCGGTCTTCCAGGCCGCCGCGGCGGGCGGCGCGACGCCGCTGGTCATCGTCGGTGTGCTGAGTTCCGCGGTGGCGGCGTTCTTCTACATCCGGGTGATCGTGCTGATGTTCTTCTCCGAGCCGCAGCCCGGCGGCCCCACGGTGGCGATCCCCAGCGCGTTCACGGCGACCGCCATCGGCGTCGGCGTGCTGGTCACCCTCGGTCTGGGACTGCTCCCGCAGTACTTCCTGGACCTGGCCTCGAAGGTGTCGCCGTTCGTCCGCTGAACCGAGGGTCGGAGCAGGTCCGGGTCACGCCGCAGGGCGCGGCCCGGACCTCCGCCGTGAACGCCCGCCCCGCGCAGGGGTGTGACCAGGCCCATCCGTCCCGCCCATGACAGACCCGCACGCCCGTGCAGTGATCCACTCCTGACCGGATACCCTGCCTGTATGGCCAGCGGCGGCACTCAGGGACCGGGCCGCTAGATCGACCAGGGACAGGAGTGGTCTTCGTGACCGTCGTGGGACCCTTCGGGCTCAGCGTGCAGGACCGCGATCTGACCCGCGACGTCCAGGCCGGCATGGACGCGGTGGAAACCGCCCTCGCCGAGACCGTGAAGAGCGACGTCTCCTTCATCACCATCACCGCGAGCCACCTCATCGAGGCCGGCGGCAAGCGCTTCCGCCCGCTGCTGGTGATGCTCGCCGCGCAGTTCGGCGACCCGTACGCGCCCGGTGTCGTCCCCGCGGCCGTGGTGGTCGAGCTGACCCACCTCGCGACGCTCTACCACGACGACGTGATGGACGAGGCGCCCGTGCGGCGCGGCGCCCCCAGCGCCAACTCCCGCTGGGACAACTCGGTCGCCATCCTCACCGGGGACTTCCTGTTCTCCCGCGCCTCCCAGGTGCTCGCCGACCTCGGCCCGGAGGCCGTCCGCCTCCAGGCCGACGCATTCGAGCGGCTGGTCACCGGCCAGATCCTGGAGACCGCCGGGCCCGGGCCGGACGACGACCCGCTGCGGCACTACCTGGACGTGCTCGCGGGCAAGACCGGCTCGCTGGTCGCCGTCTCCTGTCGCTTCGGCTCCCTGATGTCCGGTGCCGAGCCGTGGGTGGTCGACATCCTGACCCAGTACGGCGAGCGGATGGGCATGGCCTTCCAGCTGGCCGACGACGTGCTCGACATCGCCAGCGACGGCCACGAGTCCGGCAAGACCCCCGGCACCGACCTGCGCGAGGGCGTCCCCACGCTGCCGATCCTGCTGCTCCAGCAGATGCCGGCGGACGACTCCGACCCGGCGGACGCCCGCCTGCGCGAGCTGCTCCAGCTCGACCTGGCCGACGACGAGCTGCACGCCGAGGCGCTGCGCCTGCTGCGCAAGCACCCCGCGCTGGAGCACGCCCGCCGCGAGACCCTGCGCTACGCCGAGGAGGCCCGCTCGCTGCTCGCCCCGCTGCCGGAGTGCCCGGCGAAGGCGGCCCTGCAGGGGCTCTGCGACGCGGTGGCCATCCGTACGATGTGATCGTCCGGACCGTCCCGTCCCGGCTCCGCGGATAGGGGAGACTGACCCCGTCAGCTCCGCCCAGCCCGGAAGGCCGCCATGCTTCGCGTCGTCATCGCCGAGGACTCCGTACTGCTCCGGGAGGGCCTGACCCGGCTGCTCACCGACCGCGGCCTGGAGGTCGTCGCGGGCGTCGGGGACGGCGAGGCGCTGCTGCGGACGATCCACGAGCTCGCCGCCGCCGACGCCCTGCCGGACGTGGTGGTCGCCGACGTCCGGATGCCTCCCACGCACACCGACGAGGGCGTCCGCGCCTGTGTCACGCTGCGCGGTCTGTACCCGTCGCTGGGCGTGCTCGTGCTCTCGCAGTACGTCGAGGAGCGCTACGCCTCCGAGCTGCTGGCCGGCTCCACCCGCGGCGTCGGGTACCTGCTCAAGGACCGGGTCGCCGAGGTCCGAGAGTTCGCCGACGCGGTCGTCCGGGTCGCGGCCGGCGGGACGGCGCTGGACCCGGAGGTGGTGCAGCAGCTGCTCAGCCGGAGCCGCCGCAGCGACGTCCTGGAGGGGCTCACCCCGCGCGAGCGGGAGGTGCTGGGGCTGATGGCCGAGGGCCGGACGAACACCGCCGTGGCGAAGCAGCTGGTCGTCTCCGACGGCGCGGTGGAGAAGCACGTCAGCAACATCTTCGCCAAGCTCGGCCTGGCCCAGAGCCCCGAGGACCACCGCCGGGTGCTCGCGGTGCTCACCTACCTGAATTCCTGAGACGCCCGGCGCGGAATGCGGTGAACGCCGGGGGGCCCGGTATGGCCGGGCGGCCCTCCGGTGTTGAAACCACTGGACGGGTGGTGCGGAAAGAGACACCGAAGAGGCACTTTCCGCCGCACAGCGAAGTTCCGTCCCCTGGATTCCTCTCACGCATAAGATGCGGAAGGTGCACCACGCGGACGGGGCACACGGCTCACGCCCGCGGCTGATGCCCACGAGGAGGTCCGCGGCAGTGACCAGTCAGGTCGATCAGTCGGAAGCAGTGGACGGCTCGGACGGGAACGAGGGCCGATCGGGCCCCGTCCCCCCGGAAGGCTCACGGCCCAGGCCCGTCAAGCCGGTGAAACGGCTGGACCGGGTGATCATCCGATTCGCCGGGGACTCCGGTGACGGGATGCAGCTGACGGGTGACCGGTTCACCTCGGAGACGGCGTCCTTCGGGAACGACCTGTCGACGCTGCCGAA
>NZ_JBHUWW010000061.1:0-50030 GCF_042669755.1 Kitasatospora sp. NPDC057223
GGAGAGGGTGGTGTCGGCGGCTTCGACGGTCTCGACGACGGAGGCGGGTACGGGCTGGACGGTGGGGTCGCTGTGCGTCGCTTTCATCGTCGGCTCCGGGTGATCGTGATGGTGACGTCGTCGAAGGGCACGGTGATGGGCGCGTCCGGCTTGTGGACGACGACCTCCACCTCCTGTACCCCGGCATGGCGCAGGTTCCTGAGGAATCCGCCCGGGCCCGGCCCGTTCGTCCGTTCCGGTGCTGCCCGGGGCGCCCTACTCGAAGGACGGGCCGACGACGCGGGTGCGCTTGATCTCGTAGAAGCCCGGGATGGAGGCGACCAGCAGGGTGCCGTCCCACAGGCGGGCGGCGGCCTCGCCGCGCGGGGTCGGGGTGACGACCGGGCCGAAGAAGGCGACGCGCTCGCCCTCGGTGCCCTCGACCGCGATCACCGGGGTGCCGACCTCCTCGCCGACCAGGCCGATGCCCTCGCCGTGCGAGATCCGCAGCGCCTCGTCGTAGTGGTCGGTGTCACCGGCGTCGGCCAGCTCGGCCGGCAGGCCGGCGGCGACCAGGGCGGCCTCGATGGTCTCGCGGTTGCGCGGCAGGCCCTGGTTGTGGAAGCGGGTGCCGAGCTCCGTGTAGAGCCGGCCGAGCACCTCCTCGCCGTGCTTCTCGGCGGCGGCGATGCAGATCCGGACGGGCGCCCAGCCCTCGGCCAGCAGCTCGCGGTACTGCTGCGGGACGTCCTTGTCCTCGTTGAGCACGGACAGGCTCATCACGTGCCAGCGCACGTCCACCGGGCGCAGGTCCTGGACCTCGATCAGCCAGCGGGAGGTCATCCAGGCCCAGGGGCACAGCGGGTCGAACCAGAAGTCGGCGGTCTTGCGGTCGGCGGCAGCGCTCACAGCGGCAGTGCTCACGGCGGGTGATCCTTCGAAGAGTCGGGCTCCGGTGCGGGGTCTGTCCCCGGGATCGCCAACGCCGTGCCCGGGCCGCTGATTCCGCCTGCCGCCTGCGGACTTGTGCAATGGTACCGAGCGGGACGGCCGTGGAATGATGCCCGGAGCGAGCGCGGGCCGCGTACCGGTGGCCCGTCCAGCCGCAGACAGCAGCCGCAAGCCGCACCACCGTGCGGGCCGGACAAAGGAGTACCGCCGTGCCGGGCAAGAACCTGAGCCGTGAGGAGGCCCGGCAGCGGGCGGACATCCTGGCGGTGGACAGCTACCGGGTGCATCTCGACGTGAGCTCCGCCCCCGACCCCGCGGCCGCCACCTTCCGCTCCAGCACGACCCTCACGTTCCGCTGCTCCCGGCCGGGCGCCGGGACCTTCGTCGACCTGCTGGCCCGCGCCGTGCGCTCGGTCCGCCTCAACGGCCGCGACCTCGACCCCGCCGTGGTCTTCGACGGCTCGCGCATCGCGCTGGACGGCCTCGCGGCCGAGAACGTCCTCGTCGTGGAGGCCGACTGCGCGTACAGCCGCACCGGCGAGGGCCTGCACCGGTTCACCGACCCGGCCGACGGCGAGACGTACCTCTACACCCACTACGAGCCGGCCGACGCCCGCCGGGTGTTCGCCGACTTCGAACAGCCCGACCTGAAGGCCCCGTTCTCGTTCACCGTGACCGCGCCCGCCGCCTGGGACGTCTGGTCGAACGCCGTCCACGAGCAGGTCAAGGACGAGGACGCCGTCCGGACGTGGGAGTTCGCGCCGACCCGGCCGATCTCCACCTACCTGACCGCCGTCGTGGCCGGGCCGTACCACGTGGAGCGCGACCACTACAGCCGTGAGCTGGCCGACGGCAGCACCCTGGAGATCCCGCTCTCCGCGCTCTGCCGCCGGTCGCTGGCGCGCTACTTCGACGCGGACGAGATCCTCACCGTCACCAAGCAGGGCCTCGACTTCTTCCACGAGGAGTTCGGCTACCCGTACCCGTTCGGCAAGTACGACCAGGCGTTCGTCCCCGAGTACAACATCGGCGCGATGGAGAACCCGGGCTGCGTGACGTTCCGCGAGGAGTTCATCTTCCGCTCGAAGGTCACCGAGGCCGCGTACGAGGGCCGGGCCAACGTCATCCTGCACGAGATGGCGCACATGTGGTTCGGCGACCTGGTCACCATGCGCTGGTGGGACGACCTGTGGCTGAAGGAGTCCTTCGCCGACTTCATGGGCTCGTACGCACTGACCGGCGCGGGCACCCAGTACCGCTCCGGCTGGGTCACCTTCGCCAACCAGCGCAAGGCCTGGGCCTACCGGCAGGACCAGTTCCCCACCACCCACCCGATCACCGCCGACATCCGGGACCTGGAGGACGCCAAGCTCAACTTCGACGGCATCACCTACGCCAAGGGCGCCGCGGTGCTCAAGCAGCTGGTGGCGTACGTCGGACGGGACGCCTTCTTCGAGGGTGCCCGCCTGTACTTCGAGCGGCACGCCTTCGGCAACACCGTCCTCGGCGACCTGCTCGGCATCCTGGAGGAGACCAGCGGACGCGACCTGAGGACCTGGGCCCGCGCCTGGCTGCAGACGGCCGGCGTCAACTCCCTGACCCCGCAGCTCACCGTCGACGCCGAGGGCCGGATCACCGAACTCGCCGTGCTCCAGGACGGGGCCACCCTGCGCCCGCACCGGGTCGCCATCGGCCTCTACGACCGCGACGCGGACGGCGCCCTGGTACGCACCGACCGGATCGAACTGGACGTCACCGGCGCGCGCACGGTCGTGGCCGAACTCGCCGGGCGGGCCCGGCCGGCGCTCGTCCTGCTGAACGACGACGACCTGACGTACTGCAAGATCCGCTTCGACGCCGAGTCGCTGGAGACCCTGCGCACCGGCCTCGGCGACCTCACCGACGACCTCGCCCGCGCACTCACCTGGTCGGCGGTGTGGAACCTCACCAGGGACGGCCTGATGCCGGCCCGCGACTACGTCGCGCTCGTCCTGCGCTTCGCCGGGCAGGAGTCCAACATCGGTGTCCTGCAGTCGCTGCACCAGCAGGCCAAGGGTGCCGTCGACCTGTACGCCGACCCGGCCTGGCGCGCCGAGGGCGGCCGGCTGCTCGCCGACGGCGCCCTGCGCGAGCTGCGCGCGGCCGAGCCCGGCGGGGACCACCAACTCGCCTGGGCCCGCTACCTGGCACAGACGGCGAACGGCTCCGAGCACCTGCGGCTGGTCCGCGGGCTGCTGGCCGGCACCGCCCGGATCGACGGCCTGGAGATCGACCAGGAACTGCGCTGGTCGTTCTGGCTCGCGCTCAGCGCCGCCGGCGAGGCCGACGAACAGGAGCTCGCCGCCGAGTTCACCGCCGACAACACGGCCGGCGGCCGCCGCCAGTACACCCAGTGCCTGGCCGCCCGGCCCACCGCCGAGGCCAAGGCCGCCGCCTGGTCGGCCGTGATCGACTCGGACGAGCTGCCCAACGCCCTGGTGGAGGCCCAGATCGCGGGCTTCGCCCCGGCCGGGCAGCGCGAACTCACCGCCCCGTACGCCCCGCGCTACTTCGAACTGCTGGAGCGTGTCTGGTCGGAGCGCACCATCGAGATCGCGATGCGCATCGTCGGCGGGTTCTTCCCCCGGCTCCAGACCGGCCCGCAGACCCTGGCCGCCGCCGACGCCTGGCTCACCGGCCACCCGGACGCCGCTCCCGCACTGCGCCGGCTCGTCCTGGAGTGCCGCGACGAACTCGCCCGCGCACTGCGCGCGCAGGCCTGCGACCGGCTCTGACCGGACCGTGCGCACCACCCGACCCCGGGTGGTGCGCACGGTCCCGTCCCGGCGCGGGGCCCCGCCCTCAGCCGGCGCCCGCCAGCAGCCCGGCGGCCAGCGGAGCGTGGTAGGGCGAGAACCGCGGGTTGAGCGCCAGCGCCTCCCGCAGGTCGGCGGCGGCCTCGGGCAGGCCGAGCGCGGCCTCCACGGCACCGCGGTGGTAGGCGAAGAGCGCGTTGTGCCAGCCGGTCGCGGCAGCCTGGCGGAGCAGTCCGACCGCCTCCGCGTCCTGCCCGGCGCGGTGCAGTGCCCAGCCGAGCGCGTCGGCGACCAGCACGCTCCTGCGCCGCTCCCACTCCCCCCGCAGCAGCCGCACCGCGACGACCGGATCTGCGTGGTCGGCCTGGTAGAGCGCCAACGACGGGTCGACGGGGCCGCCCGCGGCCTCCAGCAGCCCGACCTCGCCCGCCAGGGTGTCCAGTTGCCGCCGGGCCGCCTCCTCCTGGTGCATCGCCAGCTCCAACTCCGCCAGCTCCAGGAGGAACTGGGGCAGCGGCAGGCGTTCCACCAGCTCGCGGTAGCCACGCAGCGCCGCCTCCGGGTGCCCGGTGGCCGCCGCCACCCGGGCCCGGCCGGCCTGGGCGTAGTAGTCGTCGGCGGCCACCGCGAGCGCCCTGCGGTAGTGCTCGTCGGCCTCCGCCACCGCACCTGCCTCCCAGGCCAGGTCACCGAGCCGATGCTCGCAGAACGCCGTGTCACCCGGCGTGGTGGCGCTCTCCAGGGCGCGCTGAAGGGCGATCTTCGCCTCCTCGGCCCTGCCGTGCGTCTCCAGGTCGTAGGCGGCGCGGGTGTAGCCGGGCACGGTCGGTGCCAGGTCGAGCAGGCGCTGGGCGGCGGCGGTGGCGGCCGGGTAGTCACCGAGCTGGATCGCCGCGTCGGCGAGGACGAGGAAGCCGGCCGCGCGCTCCGGTGCCATCGCCACCGCCTGTTCGCCCAACTTCCGTGCCTCGGCGAACTCGTGGCGGGCGTTGGCGAGCATGCCGGAGCCGGCCAGGGCGCCGTGGTTGGCCTCCGGCTTCAGGGCGAGCGAGCGCCGGAAGGACTGCTCGGCATCGGCCAGCCCGGCCGGGTCCAGGGTCAGCCGGGCCCGGTCGAGGTCCGCCAGGCCCAGTTGCTCCCAGGCGGCGGCGTCCTGGGGCCGGTCCCGCACGACGGCCCGGGCGGCCGCCAGCGGGTCGGCCCGGCCCGGCACGGCGAGCGGGCGCCCGCCCTGGACCGGCGCTGCCGGGCCCAGGGCGAGCAGCCCCGCCGCGCAACCGAGGACCACGGCGGCCGCGCCCACGGCCAGGGCCGCCCGCACCGGGCGCCGCCGGGCCGGGCGAAGGCCTGACGGGCGAAGACGTGACGGGCTGAGGCCTGACGGGCGAGGGAGTGACGGGGGCTGCTGCGTCACGGGAACGCGTGCGGCAGGTTGAGGTACGGGAAGACCGAGGAGGCCGGCGCGGGCTGGCCGTCGGAGAGGGGCGGCGGCAGCAGGCCGGCGGCGGAAGGACCGCCGGGCTCGCCCTCCAGCATGCGCAGCAGCGAGTTGTCGATCACGTCGTTGGGGCGCCGGCCGTTCGGGTAGCCCTGCCGGTCGCCGTCGAGCACGCCGCCGGGGTCGGGCCGGGCGGTCAGTGGCGTGGTGAGGTTGAGGCGCAGTTCGTCGGCCCAGGCGAGCCGGTTCGGATCGGCGTCGGCGTTCATGGCCTGGGTGTTGAGGTCGAAGCCGAACCTGGAGCCGTTGTCCCTGCCGATCCCGCGCAGGAAGAGCGCGCGGATGTCGGTGCGCGGGACGGGCGGCGCCGGGAAGTTGCCGGCGGCCTCGATCCGGTGCGGCGGCACGGGGTCGAGCGCCGAGCCGAGGAAGGCCTCGTCGTTCTGGTCCTGGTCGGCCGGGCGGGCGTTGAACCGGTCCTCGGGGCCGCCCGGGAGGGCGCCATTGGCGGCCGAACTGCCCCAGAGCGCGAAGCAGATGTGCGGGTTGCCCAGCCGGCCGACCTGGCGGAAGCCGGTGGCCCGCTGAGTGCGCAGGTCGCGGCCGAGATCGGCGCTCTGCCGGGACATCGTGGCCCACACCCCGACCACCGGGTTGCGTTCCGGGTCACCGGCCAGCGCCAGTTCCTTCTTCGGCACCTGGAGGATCAGGCTGCTGACGTTGACCGTCGAGAGCGGGTTGTCGGCCGGCAGGTAGCCGGGGATCGGACCGACGCTGCCCAGGGCGAAGTAGCCGAAGACCCGGGCGTCCGCCTGGAACGACTCCGCGGTCTGGGTCACCACCGTCCGGCCGCCGCCGGGCAGGTCGCGGGTGGCCTCCTTGCGCAGCGCGCCGTAGTCGGGCATCAACGTGGTGCCGTTGTGGGTGGGCGCGGCCGGTGCGTCCTTGACCAGGACCTCCGGCTGCCCGCCGTCCCTGATCCGCTCCAGCGTGTAGTACTGGCGGTACAGGAGGTTGTTGTCGCGCAGCGAGCGGACCGGGCCGACCGCGATCGGCCCGGCGCCGAAGAGGCGGCGGTCCTCGGTGCGGAACGTCCAGCGGTAGACCGTGTCGGAGCCGCCGGTGCCGCGGCCGTCGACGTGGATCTCGTAGCGGGCGTTGGTGGCGAACGGGTAGTTGACGGCCCCGGCCCCCACCGTGCTGCCCGCCGTACTGCCGGGCAGTTGGACGGGCTGGACGTCGGCGATCACCGTGACCGTGTCCGGACTGTCCGGGCTGGTGAAGGCGTAGATGTCGGTGAAGTTGGCCTGCGGGTCGGCCAGCACGGCGGGCGCGTCGAAGTGACCGCCGGCCCGGCCGCTGCCGAGGAGGGGACCGGCCAGCGAGGCGCCGGTGAGCAGCGCGGTGGCCGCAGCGAGGGCGATCCGCCGGGGAGCGCGGGGCAGGGGACGGGACAGGGCAGTGTGAGGCAGGGCAGGGTGGGGCAGGGCAGGGGGCATCGGCTTCTCCAGGGCAGCGGCAGGGGGCGTGAGGCGACGCCGACGGGCGGTCGAAAGAGGTCCGCGGGGACCGCCGCGGGCTCACCCTAGGGCCGAACTGGATCATGACCGGGCCCGGAAGCCCGGACGGCACCCGGAAGGGTCCGGGTTTCCCCCGACCGGCGCAACGGGCTGGAAATCGCGCAGCCGGATGCCGTAGAGATGGGCTTGCTTCGTTGACGAATCGTCAATCACGCATCCCCTTCAGCAGGAGAGTCCACCTTGCGCATCCTCCGCTCCCTCGCCGTTCTGGCGCTGGCCACCGGCCTCAGCCTCCCGGGCGCGCTCACCGGCGCCGGCGCCGCTCCCACCGCGGCCGCCGACCCCGCTGCCGCCGCCGGACCGTCGGTGCCGGGCCTGTACATCTCCCCCTGGGGGAGCGCCCATGTCCGGGTCAGCGACGAGACGGCGGCCTGGCTCCGGGCGAACGACGTCCGGCTCGGCGCGATCGCGCCGTTCGTCCTGGACCCGGACGGGCTCGGCTTCGAGATGCCGATCGGCTCCTCGGCCGGCGACCACCTGGACGCCCAGGGGCGGATCTTCTACCCCGGCGGTATGACGCTCACCCAGGACGGCAGCGGCACCGTCGTCGAGCTGCGGCCCACCTGGATCCGGCTCGCGCCGACCCCGGGCTACTCCGCGGGCATCCGGCTGAACGGGCAGGACATCAGCCAGGAGACGCTGATCGCCTACACCACCGCGGCGGAGGTGGCGGTGAGCGGCCGGCCGACGCCGAAGGGCTTCGTCCTCGACCGGGTGCCCTTCCATGTGAGCGCCGACGCCGCCGCGCTCACCGGGCAGTACTTCGGGAGCGCCCTGCGGGCCGACTCGATGTTCGGCACGCTGACCCCGCGGTTCGACTACGTCCCGCCGCTGTTCTGATCTTCTCCGGCGAATGCCGGACGCAACGACGACGTGGCCGCCCTCCCCCCGAGGGGCGGGCGGCCACGTCGGCCGCTCAGCGGCCCTGCAGGCCCTTGTCGAGCGCCTTCACCAGCGAACCCTGGGCGTCGTCGTTGTCCAACGACCAGGCCATCACGCCGCCGAGGTCGTTCCAACGGCTGTACTCGGCCTTGCGGGTGAGCAGTTCGGGGGTGTCGTACGACCAGAACTCGTTGCCGTCGTACTTCCAGGTCGCGCCGTGCTGGCGGTCGTAACTGACCTTGCCGGGCAGGTCCTTGATCTGGTTGTACGGCAGGTTGCCGCCCCGGGCCAGGCCGGTGGCCGGCTGGAAGAGGCCGTTCCTGGTGCCGGCGGGCACGCCCGTCCAGCCGTAGCCGTAGAACGGCACGCCGAGCACGGCCTTCTGCGGCGGCAGTCCGGCGTCCAGGTAGTGCTGGACGACCCGGTCGGCGCTGTAGAACTTGTTGTCGGGGGCCGGGTCGGCCTTGTCGGCGTACAGGTTGGCGATGTGGTTGGTCGGCCCGAGGGTGTCCCAACTGCCGTGCAGGTCGTAGGTCATGAGGTTGAGCCAGTCGACCGACTTGGCGACCTTGGGGATCTCCAGCTGGTCGGCCCGGCCCTCGTTGGAGGCGACCGCGGCGGTGAGCAGGTAGTGCGTCCGGCTCTTGGCGCCGGCCGCGTCCAGCTGGCGGCGGAACTCCTTCATCAGCAGGGTGTAGTTACGGCCGTCCTCGGGGCGGACGATGTTGCCGGGGTCACCGCCGCCGCCCGGGTACTCCCAGTCGATGTCGATGCCGTCGAAGGTGCCCGCCGCCGCGCCGGTGCCGCCCTCGACGGAGCCGAGCTGGGGGAGGTTGCCCTTGATGTACAGGTCGATGCAGGAGGCGACGAACTTCTTGCGCGAGGCGTCGGTGGCCGCGGCGTCCGAGAAGTACTTCGACCAGCTCCAACCGCCCAGCGAGATGACGGACTTGAGCTGCGGGTTCTTGGCCTTGAGCTTGCGCAGCTGGTTGAAGTTGCCCTTGAGCGGCTGCTCGGCGGTGTCGGCGACGCCGTCCACCGACTCCTCGGCGCCGACCGGGCGCTGGTAGTCGGCCCAGGCGTCGCCGACCCCGGCGGCGTTGGCCTCGAAGCAGGTTCCGTCCGAAGAGACGTTGCCGAAGGCGTAGTTGATGACGGTGAGCTTCCCGGCCTGGCCGGAGTCCTGCACCTTCTTCGCGGAGAATCCGCTGTAGATGCCCCACTGGGTGAAGTAGCCGACCCGCTGGCCCTTCAGCCGGGGGGTGTGGTGGTCGTCATGGGCCTGGGCGGCGGGGGCCGCGGTCAGGGTGGCCACCGTGAGGGCGGCGAGTACGGCGGCCGTGCGGCTGGGCATGCGCATACGAGAAGACCCGTGGCTTTCTCTGAGTCAGCACTTAATGGTCTGGACCAAGCTGAAACAGAGGTTTAGTCCACTTGGGCGCCTCCGCACAAGGGGGCGGCGCCTCACGGAATGGCAACGCCCCTCCCCCGGCCGCTGTTTCGGACCTCCCCGTGGCACGACGAAGGCCGGCCCGCACCCCCGGAAGGGGTGCGGGCCGGCCTGTGCCCGGTGGGCCCGATCAGCCGATCAGGCTGCGCAGCACGTACTGCAGGATGCCGCCGTTGCGGTAGTAGTCCGCCTCGCCGGGGGTGTCGATGCGCACGACCGCGTCGAAGGTGACGTCGCCCGCGGTGACCTTGACGGTCTTCGGGGTGCGGCCCTCGTTCAGCTCGGTCACGCCGGTGAAGGAGAAGGTCTCCTCGCCGGTCAGGCCGAGGGACGCGGCGGTCTCGCCGGCCGGGAACTGCAGCGGCAGGACGCCCATGCCGATCAGGTTCGAGCGGTGGATGCGCTCGTACGACTCGGCGATGACGGCCTTGACGCCCAGCAGCGCGGTGCCCTTGGCGGCCCAGTCGCGGGACGAGCCCGAGCCGTACTCCTTGCCGGCCAGGACGACCAGCGGGATGCCGGCTGCCTGGTAGTTCTGCGAGGCGTCGTAGATGAACGACACCGGCGCGTCGGCCTGGGTGAAGTCGCGGGTGTAGCCGCCCTCGGTGCCCGCCGCGATCTCGTTGCGCAGGCGGATGTTGGCGAAGGTGCCGCGGATCATCACCTCGTGGTTGCCACGGCGCGAGCCGTACGAGTTGAAGTCGCGCTTCTCCACGCCGTTCTCGGTGAGGTACTGCGCGGCCGGGGTGCCCGGCTTGATGTTGCCGGCCGGGGAGATGTGGTCGGTGGTGACCGAGTCGCCCAGCTTGGCGAGGACGCGGGCGCCGGCGATGTCGCTGACCGGGCTCGGGGTCTTCGCCATGCCCTCGAAGTACGGGGGCTTGCGGACGTAGGTCGACTGCGGGTCCCACTCGAAGGTGTTGCCGGTCGGGATGGGCAGCGACTGCCAGCGGTGGTCACCCGCGAAGACGTCCGCGTAGCCCTTGTCGAACATGCCCTCGTCGATGGAGGCGGCGACGGTGTCGGCGACCTCCTTCTCGGTCGGCCAGATGTCGGCGAGGAAGACGTCGTTGCCGTCGGCGTCCTGGCCCAGGGCGTCCCGGGTGATGTCGACGTTCATGTTGCCGGCCAGGGCGTAGGCGACCACCAGCGGCGGCGACGCCAGGTAGTTCATCTTGACGTCCGGGTTGATCCGGCCCTCGAAGTTGCGGTTGCCGGAGAGCACCGAGACGACCGCGAGGTCGGCCTCGTTGACGGCGGCCGAGACCTCCTCGGGCAGCGGGCCCGAGTTGCCGATGCAGGTGACGCAGCCGTAGCCGACCAGGTTGAAGCCCAGCTTCTCCATGTACGGGAGCAGGCCGGCCTTCTCGTAGTAGTCCATGACGACCTTGGACCCGGGGGCCAGGGTGGTCTTGACCCACGGCTTGACGGTCAGGCCCTTCTCCACGGCCTTCTTCGCCAGCAGGGCCGCGCCCAGCATGACGGAGGGGTTGGAGGTGTTGGTGCAGGAGGTGATCGAGGCGATCACGACCGCGCCGTTGTCGATCTCGTACGAGGCACCGTCGGGGGCGTGCACCGCGGTCGGCTTCGAGGCCTCGGCGGAGTACGTCGGCAGGGCCTCGGCGAAGCGGTCCGCTGCCTCGGCCAGGATCACGCGGTCCTGCGGGCGCTTCGGGCCGGCGATCGACGGGACGACGGTGGAGACGTCCAGCTCCAGGTACTCGGAGTAGACCGGCTCGACCGACGGGTCGTGCCAGAGGCCCTGCTCCTTGGCGTACGCCTCGACCAGGGCGAGCTGCTGCTCGCTGCGGCCGGTCAGCTTGAGGTACGCGATGGTCTCGGCGTCGATCGGGAAGATCGCACAGGTCGAGCCGAACTCCGGCGACATGTTGCCGATGGTGGCGCGGTTCGCCAGCGGGATGGCGCCGACGCCCTCGCCGTAGAACTCGACGAACTTGCCGACCACACCGTGCTTGCGCAGCATCTCGGTGATGGTGAGCACCAGGTCGGTGGCGGTCGCACCGGCCGGCAGCTGGCCGTTGAGCTTGAAGCCGACCACGCGCGGGATCAGCATGGAAACCGGCTGGCCGAGCATCGCGGCCTCGGCCTCGATGCCGCCGACGCCCCAGCCCAGCACGCCCAGGCCGTTGACCATGGTGGTGTGCGAGTCGGTGCCGACGCAGGTGTCGGGGTACGCCTGGCCGTTGCGGACCATGATCGTGCGGGCCAGGTGCTCGATGTTCACCTGGTGGACGATGCCGGTGCCCGGCGGGACGACCTTGAACTCGTCGAACGCGGTCTGGCCCCAGCGCAGGAACTGGTAGCGCTCCTTGTTGCGGCCGTACTCGATCTCGACGTTCTGGGTGAAGGCGTCCTTGGTACCGAACTTGTCGGCGATGACGGAGTGATCGATGACCAGCTCGGCCGGGGCCAGCGGGTTGATCTTCGCCGGGTCGCCGCCCAGCTCCTTGACGGCCTCACGCATGGTGGCGAGGTCGACGACACACGGCACGCCGGTGAAGTCCTGCATGATCACGCGCGCCGGCGTGAACTGGATCTCCTCGCTCGGCTCCGCCGTGGCGTCCCAGTTGCCCAGGGCCCGGATGTGGTCGGCGGTGATGTTCGCGCCGTCCTCGGTGCGGAGCAGGTTCTCCAGCAGCACCTTGAGGCTGTAGGGCAGCCGCTCGGAGCCCTCGACGGCGGAGAGCTTGAAGATCTCGTACGACTCGTCGCCCACCGGCAGCGAGCTGCGGGCGTCGAAGCTGTTCGCGGACACGACTGACTCCTTTTAGGTGCTTCGTGCGGTGCCCGGCCGTCTCGATGCTAAGGTCAACCTAACTTAGGTCTACCTAACTCGGATCGCCGGTGAGCGCCTCTCGGCAAGTATCTTGATGTCGAGATAAATAGTAGTGGGCAGTTATCTCGATGTCGAGATAAACCATAGTGCATGTCCGGCGCAAGCACGCGACCGGCATGCCCGTCGCGCCGCCCTCGGCCCCTTCCGCGTGCGGGCACGCGCGCGGACAGCCGGGCGCTCAGTCCCTCCGGCGGCCGCGGGCGTACCTGACCAGGAACAACACACCCACCACCAGCGCGATCGCCACCACCACGACGGCCACGACCGGGCCGGCCGTCTCGGACGGTTCGGGGGCGATGTCAGCGAACGGCACGGGGCTTCCTCCGGGTGGGGTCGATGCCCAGGACGAGCACCAGCAGGACAGGGAACTCCAGGTAGGCGTGGTAGCTCGCCAGCGCGGCGTAGAGCACCTTGCCCTGCGCGTAGTCACTGACGAACAGGGTGGCCAGCGCGGCGCCCGCCGCCAGACCGAGCAGCCAGGCACGGCGGCCCCGCAGGGCCGGTACGCGACGGTCGAAGGCGGCGCTCGCGTCGGGGGCGTAGCGCGGCAGGAACCAGACCCAGACCACGTAGTGCATGGTCTGGAGGAAGGCGAAGACCGCCACGAAGCGCAGCCCGGCCGTGGAGTCCAGCCACCCGGGCGGGGTGTACGAGGCGGCCAGCCGCGCGGTCGTGGCGTCTCCCGGGGCGAGGAGCCCGTCCAGGGCTCCGCCGAGCAGCAGGGCCGGGACGGCCAGCACCCAGCCGCACTGCACCGCCATGAACGCCGCCCGCCCGCGCGGCAGCCCGCGTGACCACTCCCGGAGGAACAGCAGCGGCACCAGGTTGTGCAGGTGCGCCAGCACCACGAAGTGGTAGCCGGGAAAGCCGAGCGAGGCCGCCGCCGCGCACAGGAGGACGCCGGCGGCCGCCGCCAGGAGCAGCGGACGGCGGCGCAGCGAGTGCCCGCAGGCCGCCGCCAGCAGGGCGTAGACCAGCAGGATCTCGGCACTGCGGGTGGCCGGGGAGACCGGCAGCAGCCGGCAGGTCACGATGCCGGTGATGAGTGCGAGCAGCAGCTTCAGGAACGGGCCGGCCAGTACGGTGTCGAACCGGCCCGCCACGTACCGCAGTTCGAGGACGTTGTGCAGGATGCCGAACACGGCGAGGCCGAGCAGGGCCGTCCCGGCCGGCTCCCGCAGCGCTGCGGCCAGGGCGAAGCCCGTCGCGGCGACGAAACCCGCCAGCGGCGCCGCGCCGATGCTCCGGGCAGCGGGGAGTACCGCTGTGGCCACCGTGCCCCCTCCCCCGTTCCGGCACCCGTCCGGGCCCGTGGCACCATCGCGCCGTGCCGTATCTCCTGGCCCTCGGCCTCACCCTGCTCGTCGAGGTGCCGCTGTACGTCGCGGCGCTCTCGCTGGACCAGGTCCGCCCGGTGCGGGCCGCCGCTGCCGCCGTGGCGGTGAACTGTGCGACGCATCCGCTGCTCTGGTGGTTCCTCGGCCGGTTCACCGGCGAGGCCGCCGCAGCCTACTGGACGGCGCTCGCCCTCGCCGAGGCGGCCGTCGTCCTGCTGGAGGCCGCCCTGCTCGCGGTGCTGACGGCCCGCCGCGGCGCGCTGCCGTACGCGGCCTCGTTCACCGCCAACGCGGCCTCCGTACTGGCCGGGCTGCTGGTGGCACGGGCGACGGGCTGACCGTACGGACGGGGGCGGCCCCGCCGCGCGGCGCCGGAGGAACGCGGAGCCGTGCGGCGGTGCCGGTGGTCAGAGTCCGAGGGTGGCGACCAGCACGGCCTTGATGGTGTGCAGCCGGTTCTCGGCCTGGTCGAAGACCACCGAGTGCGGGGACTCGAACAGCTCGTCGGTGCACTCCAGCTCGGCCATGCCGGTGGTCTCGAACAGCTGCCGGCCGAGCACCGTGCCGAGATCGTGGAAGGCCGGCAGGCAGTGCAGGAACTTGACGGCCGGGTTGCCGGTGGCGCGGACGGTGTCCATCGAGACCTGGTACGGCTTCAGCAGCTCGATCCGCTCCGCCCAGACCTCCTTCGGCTCGCCCATCGAGACCCACACGTCGGTGTAGAGGAAGTCGGCGCCGGCCACGCCCTCGGCGACGTCCTCGGTGAGGGTGATCCGGGCGCCGGTGGTCGCGGCGAGCTCGTACGCGGACTTCTGGACGTCCTCGGCGGGCCAGAGCTGCCGGGGCGCGACGATCCGGATGTCCATCCCGAGCAGGGCGCCGGTGACCAGGATCGAGTTGCCCATGTTGGACCGGGCGTCGCCGAGGTAGGCGAGCGCCGTCGCGGCGAGCGGCTTGGTGGAGTGCTCCTGGACCGTCAGGATGTCGGCGAGCATCTGGGTCGGGTGCCACTCGTCGGTGAGACCGTTCCAGACGGGCACGCCGGCGTGGGCGGCGAGCTCCTCGACGATCTCCTGGCCGTGGCCCCGGTACTCGATGCCGTCGAACATCCGGCCGAGGACCCGTGCGGTGTCCTTGATCGACTCCTTGTGGCCGATCTGCGAGCCTGCCGGGTCGAGGTACGTGGTCGAGGCACCCTGGTCGTGGGCGGCGACCTCGAAGGCGCAGCGCGTCCGGGTGGAGGTCTTCTCGAAGATCAGCGCGATGTTCTTGCCGCGCAGCCGGGGCTGCTCGGTGCCGGCGTACTTCGATGCCTTGAGCTGGGCCGCGAGGTCCACCAGGAAGCGGAACTCCTGGGGAGTGAAGTCGAGCTCCTTGAGGAAGTGCCTGTTCCGGAGGTTGAACGCCATGCCGGGCTCCTGAGTGGGTGACGCGGACCGTGAAGCGGCAATTGTATACGCCATATGGAATTTATATGCAGTACCGAGTGTACCGACGAGCCCGTCCGGCCCTGGGGGCGGGCCCACCGCACCGGCCGGGCCTGCCCCGCTCGCCCCACCACCCCGGGCGTCAGAGCCGCGGGTCCACCGGCTCCGACTCCAGGGCCAGGACGGCGAAGACCGGCTCGTGCACCCGCCAGAGCGGCTCGCCGGCCGCCAGGCGGTCCAGCGCCTCCAGCCCGAGCGCGTACTCGCGCAGGGCCAGCGACCGCTTGTGCCCCAGGAACCGCTGCCGCAGCTGGTCCAGGTACTCGGTGTAGTCGGGGCCGTAGATGATCCGCAGGTACTCCCGGCCGCGCACCTTGACGCCCGGCTGGACCAGGCCGCCGGGGCGCCCCTGTCCCGCCCTGCCGCGGGCCGGCGAGGCGAGCGGTTTGACCACCATGCCCTCGCCGCCCGCACCGGTCAGCTCCTCCCACCAGGCGACGCCCGCCGCCACCGAGGCCTCGTCGGAGGTGTCGACGAGCAGCCGGCCGGTGCCCCGCAGGATCGGGGCCTGCGCGTCGTCCGCCGCCACCAGCCGGTCGATCCACTCCAGGTGCTGGTCGTGCGGGCGGACGGCGAGGTTGACCCCCTCGGCGGCCAGCACCTGGAAAGGCGCCAGCCGGATGCCCGCGAGGCCCTCGGTCGGCCAGCAGTACTGCCGGTACGCCGTGATGAAGGCCTCGGCGTCCGAGGCGCGCCGGCGCTGGCGGGCGGTCAGCTCGCCGAGGTCCAGGCCCCGGGCGGCCGCCTGCCCCAGCGCGGCCAGCACTGCGGGCAGGGCCGCACCGGCCGCCGCGCCGACGGCGGCGTACTGCCGGCGCAGCAGTTCGACGGCCTTCAGGGACCACGGCATCAGCTCGGCGTCGAGCAGCAGCCAGCCCGTGCCCAGCTCCTCGAAGAGCCCGGCCTTCTCGGCGGCCGCCCGCAGCCGCTCCAGGACGGCCCCGGTGAGCGCGTCGTCGCTGAGGAAGGAGCGGCCGGTGCGCGTCCAGATCGCGCCCGGGCCGGCGATGCCGAAGCGCTTCTCCAGCGCCGCGTCGTCCCGGGCGAGCAGGACGACCGCGCGGGAGCCCATGTGCTTCTCCTCGCAGATGACGTGCTGGACGCCGTCGGCGCGGTAGCCGGCGAAGGCCTCCTCGGGGTGTTCGAGGTAGCCGGGGCGCCCCGAGGTCGCGCTCGGGGCCATCGTCGGCGGCAGGTACACGAGCAGTCGCGGGTCGAGCGCGAAGCGGCTCATCACCTCCAGCGCGGCGGCCGCGTTCTCCTCCCGGACGGCGACCCGGCCGTGCAGCGCCGTCTCGACCACGCGGCGGCCCGCCACGTCCGCGAGGTCCAGCGGCCGGCCCTCGGGGGCGACGGGCGCGTCCGCGGCCACCGGACGGACGGGCGCGTACCACTCCTGCTCGGCCTCGACGCTCACGAGTTCGCGCTCGGGGTAGCGCAGGGCGGTGAGGCTGCCGCCGAAGACGCAGCCGGTGTCCACGCAGATGGTGTTGTTGAGGAAGCCCGGCACCGGCACCGGCGTGTGACCGTGCACCACCAGCGCCTTGCCCCGGTACTCCTCGGCCCACGGGTAGCGCACCGGCAGCCCGTACTCGTCGGTCTCCCCGGTCGTGTCGCCGTAGAGGGCGTGCGAGCGGACCCGGCCGGAGGTGCGGCCGTGGTACTTCTCCGGCAGGCCGGCGTGGCAGACCACCAGCTTCCCGCCGTCCAGCAGGTAGTGGCTGACCAGGTCGCGCATGAACGCGCGGACCTCCGCGCGGAACTCCTCCGTCTCCCCGGCCAGCTGGTCCAGCGACTCCTGGAGGCCGTGCGAGACGGTGACGTCGCGGCCGCTCATCGCCCGGCCGAGCTTGTTCTCGTGGTTTCCGGGCACGCAGACGGCGTGGCCGGCCGCGACCATGCCCATCACCAGGCGCAGCACCCCGGGCGTGTCCGGGCCGCGGTCGACCAGGTCGCCGACAAAGACGGCGGTGCGGCCCTCGGGGTGGGACGCGTCGACGGCGCGGGCTTCGGCGTCCCGGGTGACGGCGTAGCCGAGCCGGCCGAGCAGGGTCTCCAGCTCGGAGCGGCAGCCGTGGATGTCGCCGACGATGTCGAACGGGCCGGTGAGGTGGCGCAGGTCGTTGTACCGCTTCTCGATGACGATCTCGGCGGCCGCCACCTCGGCCTCGCCCCGCAGGACGTGCACCTTGCGGAAGCCCTCGCGCTCCAGGCCGCGCAGCGAGCGGCGCAGCTCGCGGTTCTGCCGCGGGACCACGTGCGCGGGCAGCTGACGGTCGGGGCGCGACCGGTTCCGCTCCGCGCAGACGCCCGGCGGCACGTCCAGGACGATCGCGATCGGCAGGACGTCGTGGTCCCTGGCCAGCCTGACCAGCTGCTTGCGGGCCTCGGGCTGCACGTTGGTCGCGTCGACGACGGTCAGCCGGCCGGCCGCGAGGCGCTTGCCGACGATGTGGTGGAGCAGCTCGAAGGCCTCGGCGGACGCCGACTGGTCGTTCTCGTCGTCGGCGACCAGGCCCCGGCAGAAGTCCGAGGAGACCACCTGGGTGGGCAGGAAGTGCTTGCGGGCGAAGGTGGACTTGCCCGCACCGCTGGTGCCGACGAGGACGACGAGGGAGAGGTCGGTGACGGGGAGCTCGCGGCGCGCGGCGGCGGGCTCCGAGGCGGTCGCCCCGGTGGGCAGTGCGTCGTCGGTCATCGGGTGTCGCCCCCTTCAGGGGTGGTGGCGGTCGCTTCGGTCGCTTCGGCGGCTTCGGCGGCTCGGGTGGCTTCGGTGGTGCCCAGGCGGAAGAGGGCGAGCTGGGTGGGCGGGCCGACCTCGGGATCCTCCGGCCCGACGGAGCGGAACGAGACGGTGTACCCGTACGCGGCGGCGGCCCGTCCGGCCCAGGCACGGAACTGCGCGCGGTCCCACTCGAAGCGGTGGTCGGCGTGCCGGACGTGCCCGGCCGGGAGGCTCTCCCAGCGGACGTTGTACTCCGCGTTGGGGGTCGTCACGACGACGGCGGACGGCCGGGCGGCGCCGAGTACGGCGTGCTCCAGGGCGGGCAGCCGGGGCAGGTCGAGGTGCTCGATCACCTCCGAGAGCACGGCGGCGTCGTACCCCTTGAGGCGGGCGTCGGTGTAGGTGAGCGCCCCCTGGACGAGCCGGACACGGGCGGCCTGACGCTCCGGCATCCGGTCGAGGCGCAGCGTGCGGGCCGCCGCCGACAGGGCCCGCGAGGAGACGTCCACCCCGAGCACCTCGGTGATCCGGGCGTCCTTCAGCAGCGCACCGACCAGTTCCCCCTGGCCGCAGCCGAGGTCGGCCACCCGGGCCGCGCCCACCTCCCGCAGGGCGGCCAGGATCGCCTCGCGGCGCTGCTCGGCCAGGGTCGGCGCCTTGGCCTGGGCGCGCCGCTCCCGCTCGTCCGGGCCGGGCGGCCCGTCCGTGTCGCCGACGGCGTCGTCGACCCCGTCATCGGCGTCATCGACCGCGTTGTCGATCTCCTCGGCCTCGCGGTCGTCGGCCTCCGCCAGCCGGGCCAGCTCCAGCCGCTGGACGGCCGTGCGGGTCAGCGACCAGCGCCGGGCCAGGTAGCGGCGGGCGATCAGCGCCCGCTCGGGGTGGCCGGCGAGCCAGCCCTCGCCCGCGGCGAGGAGCTTGTCGACCTCGTCGGGCGCCACCCAGTAGTGCTTGGCGCCGTCGAGTACCGGCAGCAGGACGTACAGCTGCTGGAGCGCGTCGGCCAGCCGCAGCGTCCCGGTCAGCTCGACCCGGACGTAGCGCGACTCGCCCCACTCGGGGAACGTCTCGTCGAGCGGGATCGGCGTCGCGCCGACCTGCCAGCCGAGCGGCTCGAAGAGCCGGCGGACCATCTCGGGCCCGCCGCCGTCGCCCGCGCCGTTCGCGGGCACGGCCGGCAGCGCGATCCGCAGCGGCCGGGCCTCGGCGGCGAGCCCGGGCCGGCTCTCGCAGACGCCCTTCATGGCGGTGCGGAACACGGTGCGCAGGGCGACCGCGAGCAGTGAGGACGCGGCGTACGGCCGGTCGTTCACGTACTGGGCGAGCGCGAAGTCCGGCGAGCCGCCGCGGCCCTTGCCACGGCCCCGGCGGACCAGCGCGACGGGGTCGATCTCCAGCAGCAGCGCTGCCGTGCAGACCCGGTCGGTGGCCTCCGGGTAGAAGACGTGGGCCTCGCCGTGCGAGGTGTCGAACCGTTGGGCCTTCCCGGGGTGCTTGTGCAGCAGAAAGCCCAGGTCGGTGGCGGAGTGCTCGGCGGTACCTGTGGTGGAGATCGAGATGAACACCCGTCCGAGTATTACCCAGTGGCACCGGCCGGAGCACTGGGTTTTGCACCCGTGGCGGGGCCCGGTGAGCGGTCGGCCGGACGGGCCGGAGCTGCGACGACGCCGATGTCCGCACGGTGAGCGTGTTCGGCGTCCCGGGCCGGAGTTCGTTAACGTGCACGGTGTGACTGCTGAATCCACCTCCCTCGCAAACGGCGCCGTGGCCGCCGGCCTGGCGACCATCGCCGCCGACGGCACCATCCTCGACACCTGGTTCCCCGCCCCGGAGCTCTCCTCGGAGCCCGGCCCCGCCGGCACCGTCCGCCTGACGGCCGACCAGGCCGAGGCCGAGATCGGCCCCGGCGCCGCCGACGCGCTGCGCAGCGACGCGCGGCGCGGCGTCGAGGTGGTCGCGGTGCGCACCACGATCTCCTCGCTCGACGAGAAGCCGCTCGACGCGCACGACGCCTACCTCCGGCTGCACCTGCTGAGCCACCGACTGGTCAGGCCGCACGGCCAGAACCTGGACGGCGTCTTCGGGCTGCTGGCCAACGTGGCGTGGACCAGCATCGGCCCCGTCCCGGTGGACGGTGTCGAGCAGGCCCGCCTCGCCGTCCGCGCGCAGGGCGGCCAGCTGGCCGTGTACGGGATCGACAAGTTCCCCCGGATGACCGACTACGTCGCCCCGTCGGGTGTCCGGATCGCGCACGCGGACCGCGTCCGCCTGGGTGCCCACCTGGCCGTCGGCACCACGGTGATGCACGAGGGCTTCGTCAACTTCAACGCCGGCACCCTGGGCACCTCCATGGTCGAGGGCCGGATCAGCGCGGGCGTCGTGGTCGGCGACCACAGCGACATCGGCGGCGGCGCCTCGATCATGGGCACGCTGTCGGGCGGCGGCAAGCAGGTCGTCTCGGTCGGCGAGCGCTGCCTGCTCGGCGCCAACGCGGGCATCGGCATCTCGCTCGGCAGCGACTGCGTGGTGGAGGCCGGCCTGTACGTCACCGCCGGCACCCGGGTGAACCTGCCCGACGGCAAGGTGGCGAAGGCGGTGGAGCTGTCCGGCCAGGACAACCTGCTGTTCCGCCGCAACTCGCTGACAGGTGCGGTCGAGGTGATCGCCCGGTCCGGGTCCTGGGGCGGTCTGAACGCGGAGCTGCACGCACACAACTGACCTCCTGCACGGTCTCCGGGGCCTTCCACGGCCTCCGCAGGCTCTGGTAGCCGGTCGTACCGGGCCCTCGGCGCCGTCCTGACGGACGGACGCCGGGGGCCCGTCGGCGTTCCCGCCGCGCCCCCTCCGCGCGGCGGGCCGTACCCGAGGCGGGCGGCGGGCCGCAAGCCGGGCTCACCCGTGGGACGTACCCGGGCCGGCTGTTGGACCTCATCGGGTGGTCCGCGGTGACCGGCCGTCGCCACCGGTCGTTGGGGACGTCGGGGCTGCCGGCCCCGGCGGCGCCGCTCCCGGCACCGCGCCGGCCGGGCCCTGCCCGGGACGGCGCGGCGCTCGACGGCGGCCCCGACGTCCGCCGCATCACACCGCACTTCCGAACACCGCACTTCCGAGCCGAAGGGGTCCCCTCATGTCCGCTCCGTGGTCCGAGGTACCCGTCACACCGCACGATCCCAGCCGCACGGGCCCGGCGGCCCCGCAGGCGTCCGCCTCCCCGAAGAGCCTGCTGGAGCAGATGCAGGAGCTGCTCGCCTCGGTGAGCGCCGACCTGGCCGGCCTGGACGCCGACCTGCAGTCCTCCGGCTCCCGGTCCTCCGCCGGGCCCGGCAGCACCGGCCCCGGGGGCCGGTAGCGGTCGGACGCCGCGGGCGGTTCGAGCGGCACGACGAGGACGGGTCCGGGCGTCGCGGGCGCCGGGCCGCCCGGGGCGGGGCAGGCGCCGGCGGGCCCCTGCGCGGGGGCGCTCGGCCCGTCCGGCTGCTGAGCGGCCTCCGCCTTGCGGACGGCCCGGTGCAGTTCGGCGACCAGGTCCTTGCAGTCGGCGCCGGCGTCCACGCCGTCGATGCACGTCCAGTACAGGCTTTCGGCGTCCGCGCCGCAGGCCAGGACCACCAGGGTCTCCGTCGCCTCGTGCAGCAGCCTGCCGAGTTCGGTGAGCAGGGGGTCGAGATCCCCGAGGCCGGTGAGCCGGGACGCCCGCCCGCAGCCGCCCCAGTCCACCGCGACGGAACTCTCCGGGGAGGGCTCCAGGCAGCTCGCCACCTGCGCCCCGGCCTCGCTGAGCAACTGGCCCAGCGCGGCGAGCTCGCCCTCGTCCTGCTCCGCGATCCTGCCGCCGACCGCCTCCGTGAGCAGCCCGGCCTGCCAGGCCTCCAGCAGGACGTCGGGCACGTCCCTGGCCTCGGCCAGGGCGTGCCGGGCCGTCTTGATCAGTCGCAGCGCGTCCATGGGTGGCCGCTCCCCTCGCTCGTGCGGTACCGCCCGGAACGTCCGGACGATGGTGACGGCGAAAGCTTGCGACGGCGGCGGAATCCGCGCAGCCGGCCCCTCGGGTCCTGTGGACAACCCGGTGGTTGTGGACAACCCCACGGGCGACAATCCACTGGTCCGCCCATCCGCTGATCCGTCAGTCGGACGAATGCCCGCCCTCGGCCGGGGCTCCCGGCGCCGGAAACCGCAGCTCGTTGCGCTCGATCTTGGCCGCCAGCGCCGTCAGCGGGTCCACCCCGGTCGCCGCGCAGAACTGCAGCAGGTACGCGAGCACGTCCGCCACCTCGTCCCGCACCCGGTGGGCACTGCCGGGGTCGGACATGATGTCGGCGGCCTGCTCCGGTGTCAGCCACTGGAAGATCTCCAGCAGTTCGCCGGCCTCCACGCTCAGCGCCGCGGCCAGGTTCTTCGGCGTGTGGAACGGCTGCCACTCCCGCGCCGCCGCGAACCGCGTCAGCCGCTCCTGCAGATTCTCCAGCGAAGGCGAGAGCGAGGGGGCGGGCGAGGGCCCCGGCGAGGCCACGGGCGAGGGGACGTCGGGCCCTGTCATCGGATCGGTCACCCCGCCAGGTCTACCGCACCCGCGCCCCCGGCGGAAACCGCACCCGCACGGGCGTACTGGGCCGGTACCCGGGGTGGTTCGGGCCGCAGCACGCTGTGCCCGGACGCCGGGTCCCGCCGGCACTCGACCAGTTCGAGGCCGGCGGGCTGCTCCCCCGCGCCGCCCGGCTCCTCGCCCGGCAGCGGCCTGGCCGCCGCCGGTTCCTGGAGCGAGGCCAGCAGCCGCAGGTGCCTGCGGCCGCACATGTCCCGGGCGAGCCGGAGCAGTGACGCGGTCTGCTCGGTGGAGAGGCCCGCGCCGATGTCCTCCGCGAGCACGGTCAGCTGCCGGTGGGCCCAGGGCACCTCGGCGGCCGGGTCGACGTCCAGCACGCCGGCGCCGGTCAGCAGGACGGCGGAGAAGGCGAGGTGGCGCAGCATGCCGTCCGAGGCCTGGTCCGCGCCGGTGCGGCCGAGCACGCCCTCGTCGAAGACGGCGAGCAGCCGTTCGTCGGTCTCGGGGCCGCGCCGGGCGACGTCGAGGCCGAGCAGCGGGTGCGGGGCGGCGGACTGCACGACCTTGAGCAGGTGGCCGTAGCGGCGGCTGCACTCGCCCTTGAGCCGGGCGAGCACGGCGGAGATGTTGGCGGCGGTGCCGACCAGCCGGGCCTGGGGGTCGGCCCTGGTCCAGTCGCGCATGAGGGCGGGTACGGGGTGGAGCGGGAAGATCTCGCGCAGGGCGGTGAGCAGGTGTTCGGCGGCGGCCAGGACCTTGCGCTCGCCGGCCGAGGAGCCGGCCACCCGCAGCGGGATCTGGGCGGTGATCAGGCTGCTGCTGGGGAAGGGGGCGCGGATGTCGCCCTGCCGGCTGTCGTTGTGCCAGGTGACGTTGACCTTGCGGTTGGGGACGTCCTGTTCGCCGGTCTCGACCAGCGTGCGGCCGTCGAGGGTGAGCCGTTCCCTGGCGACCCGGACCGGCCCGTCGGTGCGGACGACGAGTTCGAGCCGGACCGTCCCGGCGGCGGAGCGGACGGTGCAGCCCAGGATGACGGCGTTGCGTCCGTGCGGCACGCAGCCGAGCAGCCCGCCGCGGACGGGGACGGCCAGGGGGCCGCACGCCCCGGGGATGCCGTCCAGCGAGTCGGTGATCTCCTCGCCGAGGGCCAGCCGGGAGAGGACGGCGAGGGCGTCCAGGGCGTTCGACTTGCCGACGCCGGACGGGCCGTGCAGGACGGTGAGCGGCGACAGGGCGAGGGTGGCGCGCCGGTACGACTTGAAGGAGGTGAGCCGCAGTTCCTCGACGGTCGGGCGTTTCGCGGTCTCCTGGCCGGCCCCCGCGACCTCCGCGCAGCCGGCCGCGCCGGGGCCCATGACGATCGTGGGCGCACCCGCGAAGGCCCGCGCGGTGAGGGGCTGGGCTGACGGGAAGGCAGCGGGCTGGACCGGCTGGACGGCTTCGCGGTTCACCCGGGGGACCCTAGCCTCCGGCCCTGCGGCAGAAACGTGCCTGCTCAGGAGATTCATCCCAAAGGGTCTCGCCCGCTGCCGCCCGTGCCGGGCGGGCTCAGCTGTACGCGGCGACCGTCACCGAGGCCGTCACCTCGACCGGATCGGGCAGTGCGGCGAGCCGGGCGTCGAGCTCCGCCCGGTCGGTGTGCCAGGCGCTCGGCCCCATCGCGACCACCGTGCGGACGTCGGCGGCGGACAGCCGCATCGGGAACTCGACCTCGCGGCGCGCGCCCGGGGTGAGGTACGGGCCGAGCTTCTCCTCGATCCGGCGCTGCTTGTCCTCGTCGACGGAGAGCAGGCCGAGCGTGCGGACGAGCTCGCGCAGGTGGCGCGGGGTCGGCGAGACCAGCAGCAGGGTGCCGCCGGGGCGCAGGGTGCGGCGGATCTCGGGGCCGTTGCGCGGCGCGAAGACGTTGAGCATCAGCGCGGCGGAGGCGTCCCGGAGCGGGAGCGGACGCCAGGCGTCGCACACCACGGCGCCGATCCGGGGGTGGGCCCGGGCCGCGCGGCGCAGCGCGAACTTGGAGATGTCCAGGGCGGCGCCGGGGCTCGCGGGCAGCGCGTCCAGGACGTGCGCGAGGTAGTAGCCGGTGCCCGCGCCGAGGTCGGCGACCAGCCCTTCGGGGGCGGCTTCGGCGGCGGCCTCGGCGAGTGCGTCGGCGATCGGCCGGTAGTGGCCGGCGGCCAGGAAGGCGGTGCGGGCGGCCACCATGTCGGCGGTGTCACCGGTGCCGGTGTGGGCGTCGCCGGCGAGCAGGCTGACGTAGCCCTGCTTGGCGAGGTCGAAGCTGTGCCCGGAGGGGCAGTGCAGGGTGCGCCCGCCGAGGGCGAGGTCCTGGCCGCAGTGCGGGCAGGCCAGGTAGCTCTCGATGTCCTGCAGCAACGTCCGTCTTCTCTCGCCCGTGCGGCGGCCGGCCGGGATGGCCGGCCGGCCGAGGGGACCAGCTTAGATCGACCGGCGAACGGGGGTGCACGGCTCGGCGGCGCCGAGGACAGGGGCACCGGGAGCGCCGCTCCCCATCTGCCGGTCGGTCTCAGACCGGCCGGAAGTCGGGGAGCGGGGCCCGCTGGGCGGGGAGCCGGCCGGCGGTGGCCGCCCGCAGGGCGAGTGCCGCCAGGGCCTGCGGGGCGCCCTCCTGGCCGCGGATGCCGGGGAAGGCGTTGATGTCGACGATCAGCGGCTCCCCCGGCCCGTCCAGCAGGTCGACGCCGTACACGTCCAGGCCGAAGGCCTCGCCGGCCCGGAGCACCACGTCGATCCGCTCGGCGGGCAGGTCGCCGGGGGCGAGCGGTTCGGCGGGGCCCCGGTCGGCGACGGCCAGTTCGGAGCGGCGGCGGGCGGCGAAGACCTGTCCGGCGATCACCCAGAGCTTCTGGTCCCAGCCGCTGTTGGCGGCGAACGGCTGCACCACCACCGGTTCGTCCGGCCACCGGTCGGCGAGGCGCAGCAGCCCGGCCCGGTCCTCGGCCTTGGCGACCAGGTCGTGGCGGCGGCTGTGCCGGCTCTTGACCACCAGGGGGAAGTCGGCGTCGGCGAGTGCACCGGTGAGTTCGCCGATCGACCCGTGGGTGCCGGTGGGGGCGAAGGGCAGCCCGGCGGCGACGGCCACCGCGGCCATCCGGGTCCGGTCCTGGCACAGTTCGGTGGCGGCGGCGGAGTTGATCACCGGTGCGCCCAGGGCCTCCAGGTGCCGGGCCAGTGCCAGCGCGCGCGGGGTGCGGGATTTCAGCAGGTAGACGTCGGCGGCCGTGCCGGGGGTGAGCGCGGCCGGGTCGGCCACGGCCGGGTCGAGGGACTCGACCCGGTGCCGGGGCGTCAGCAGGGCGCGGGCGGCGGCCAGCAGCGGGTGGTCCGGCTCGGGGGTCAGCAGGCAGATCCTCATGCTCCGCCGACCGGTGCCGGGGTCTGTGCCATGGCGTCGGAGTGGGTCTGCGCGGGCAGCGAGACCACCCCACCGGTGCTCCCGTTGCCGTTGCCCCGGGCCAGGTGGAGGACGGCGCGCGCGACCCGGGCGACCGCGTCCGGCACCTGACGGAAGCTCGGGAAGTCGTTGATGTCGACGACCATCGGCCCGTCCGGCCCGAGCAGGACGTCCACCCCGTACAGGTCGAGGTTGAAGACGGCCCCGACCTCGGCGACGATCCCCGCGACCTCGGAGCTGAGCGCGACCTGCCGTTCGCGGACCGGCCGCCCCGGGTGCAGCGGCGAGCACCGCTCGGTCGCGTACAGTTCGCCGCCGACGCAGTAGACCTTCAGGTCGGTACCGGAGTTGGGGACGTACGGCTGCGCGATGAGCAGCCCCTCGCCAGCCAGGTCCGGTCCGAGTTCGGCCAGGTGGCCGGGGGTGGGGACGAGCCGCACCGCCCGCCCCGAGCTGCCGTCCGCGGGCTTCACGACCAGCGGGAACTCGGACTCGGGTATCTCGGCCAGCCGCTCCCAGCGGGCGGCCGCGTACGTCACGGGGACGGGCAGGCCGCTGTGGCGCGCGATGACCGAGGCGAGCGCCTTGTCGCGGACGCCCCGGATCGAGCGGGCGTCGTTCACCGTGGTGAGGCCGACCGCCGCGGCCGCCTCCAGCAGGGTGAGGCCCGGTCCGCCGGAGACCGTCTTCAGCACCCAGGCGTCGTGGCTGCCCGCCCGGACGGCCTCGGAGACCGCGAGCAGCGAGTTCCCGGGGCGCAGGACGTCCACCCGGTGACCCCAGGCGGTGAGTTGGCGGACGACGTCCAGCGGCATGCCGTCGTGGCGGTAGTGCTCCTCGACCAGGAAGCAGAGTCTCATCCGTGTATCCCCGTCTTCCCCACCGGGCGCCCGCCGATCCACTGCGGCGGCGCTGTTGACGCCCCAGGATGCCACGCGCCGTCCACACAAGATCGCCCGGACTGTAAGCATTTGGCAACGGTGCGCCCGAAATGCCCGAAACAACGGGTAGTTGGCACCCGATCTGCCCGGCGCACCCCGCCGCAAACCGGTGGCAGGACCCGGTCAAACGCTGCTTGGATGCTGGCCGTGACCTCACTTGATCCCGCATCTGCCGCCGACACCCGCCCCGACCACCGCCCGGCCTCCCGGCTGGACGAACTGGAGGAGTTCTACGACGCCGTGCCGCGCGCCGGCGCCCGCGCCGAGGACTTCGGCCCGCTCACCCTGTTCGTCCGCGAAGGGCAGGGCTGGCCCTTTTACGCCCGCCCGACCAGAGGCTGGACGGGAGCGCCCGTCACGGCCGGGGACGTCCTGCGGGTGCTGGAGCGGCAGCGCGAACTCGGGATCCCGCAGTGCTTCGAATGGGTCGCCGAGACCACGCCCGGCCTGCGCGCCGCGGTCGAGGCCGCCGGACTGGCGGTGCACGAGCACCCGCTGCTCGTGCTGGCGGACGAACCCGAAGCGGACGAACCCGAGGCGGGCGCCGGAGCCGCCGACGCGCCCGTCCGCGTGCTCGGCGTCGACGACCCGGCCCTGCCGAGCGCCGTCGCCGTCCCGCATCTGGCCTTCGGCGAGCCCGGCACGGGTGTCGGTACGGCGGGCCGCGCCGAACTGGAGCAGGCCGTCCGCGTCTGCGTCGCCGACGGTACGGTCGCCCGCGCCGCCTTGCGGATCGAGGCCGGGGTGGCCGCCGTGGCGGCGGCCGTGGAGGACGGCCTGGCACTGTGCGCCGGCCAGTACCAGCGGGCCGGCGCCGTGTGCGAGATCGTCGGCGTGGGCACGCTCCCGACCGCGCGCCGGCGCGGCCTCGGCCTCGCCGTCACGGCGGCCCTGGTCGAGGACGCGCGGGCCCGCGGCGTACGCACGGTGTTCCTCTCGGCGGCCGACGAGGACGTCGCCCGGATCTACCGCCGGGCCGGCTTCCGCAACACGGCGACGGCCCTGATCGCGGAGCCGGCGGCCGGCTGAGCCCCGGACCTCTGACCCCTGACCCCTGACAGCGGGGACTCGGGGCGGCGACGTCACTCCGAGTCCTCGTCGTCCTCCCCGCTGACCTCCTCCTCCTCGGCCTCGTCCACCACCCAGGCGCCCAGTCGCTCCGAGACCCCGGCGACGCCGAGCTTGCCCTCCCGGATGGCCCGCGCGAGGCTGCGCACCTCACGGGCGGTGGTGGCGACCGTGCAGCCGCTGGCCACCAGGTACGCGTAGGCGGCGGCGGTGGCGAACAGCTCGTTCGTACGCTCCAGGGCCGGTACCCGGATGAGCTGGTGCATCAGGGCCGCGGCACGGTCCTGCGGCTCCGGGTAGACGGCGATGTCGAAGATCTCGGCCTGGTGTCGGGCGACCGCGGCCAACAGCGATCCGTAGTCGGTGACCTGCGGATCGCCGGGGGTGTACTGCTCGGCGGTCATGAGCAGCCACGAGAGGTCGATCTCCAGGTTCAACGGCGCACGTCCTGGAGGTCGCCCGGGGCCCGCTCGCCGAACTCGGCCAGGAACGCCGTCTCGTACTCCTTCATGAACTGCGCCGCCGAGTCGACGAACAGCCGCCCGGCCTCTCCTATGTCCTGCTGGACGAGCCTCTCGATGTACTGGTTCATGCTGATCCCCTGTTGTTCCGCCCGCTCGCGGGCCATCTCCGCGGTGGTCGCGTCCACCCGGACGTTCAGCTGCTTCTTACCCATACTTCAAGCTAGCGCCGAACTGCTAGCACAACAAGGGCGCACGTTCGGCACCCCGCGCCCCCGGCCGCGCCGACACCCGGGCGGCACGGCGAGCCGGGCGGGCCGGGCGGGCCGGGCGGGCCGGGCGCATGCAACCTTTCGCCCCACTCACAGCATCTAAGTGATGAGGCCCGCGAGCGGGGCAGGCCGTGAGCATTCCTATTCAATCCGCATACGAATTGGCCTGCACGGGCAGCCCCCCGCATCTGTTGCACAGCTGTGACAGCCCGGTATGACGAATCGTCCGATCCCTCAGACGCGGTGGTTAGCATGCCAGGATGGACTCGAAGCTCCCCCCGATATGGAATTCATCCGATAGCGCGGCCATTCGCCCGGCCCGCAATTCGCCGCTTCGGCTGGCCCGCTACGGTGCGACCTTCCTGGGCGTGAGCGTGGTGTCCGGCGTGCTGCTGGCCGGCATGGCCCTGCCGGCCGCCGGGGCGCTCGGACTGACCGCGAAGGGCACGGCGGAGGGCTTCGACGACATCCCGGACGACTTCAAGACGCCGCCGCTGTCCCAGGCGACGCAGATCTACGACGCCAAGGGCGGCCTGATAGCCAAGGTCTACGAGCGCGACCGGACGGTGCTGACCGCCGAGCAGATGGCGCCGGTCATGCGCCAGGCCCAGGTGGACATCGAGGACGCGCGCTTCTACGAGCACGGCGCCGTCGACCTCAAGGGCGTGCTGCGGGCCATCAGCAAGAACGCGGAGAGCGGCACCGCCTCCCAAGGTGCCTCCACCCTCACCCAGCAGTACGTGAAGAACGTCAACGTCGAGAAGGCCGGCGACGACGTGGCAGCCGTCCAGGAGGCGCAGCGCAAGACCCTGGGCCGCAAGATCCAGGAGCTGAAGGTCGCGATCAAGCTGGAGGAGGAGCTGACCAAGGACCAGATCCTCACCAACTACCTCAACATCACCTTCTACGGCAACGGCGCCTACGGCGTGGAGGCCGCCTCGCAGCGGTACTTCAGCAAGAGCAACAAGGACCTGACGATCGCCGAGGCCGCCACCCTGGCCGGCCTGGTGCAGAACCCGTCGCAGTACGACCCGAAGCTGCACCCGCAGGCCGCGCAGAACCGCCGCGACGTGGTGATCGACAAGCTGCTGGAGAACAAGCACATCACCGCGGACCAGGCCAGGGAGGCCAAGGCCGCTCCCCTGGGCCTGAACTACAAGGACCCGCAGAACGGCTGCATCACCGCCAACGCGGGCATGGGCTTCTTCTGCGACTACGTCCGCCAGGTCGTCAAGCAGGACCCGGCCTTCGGCAAGACGGAGGCCGAGCGCAAGAAGTTCTGGGACCAGGGCGGCCTGAACATCTACACCACCCTCGACCCGGCGAAGCAGCTCGCCGCCCAGACCGCGGTGAGCACCAACGTGCGGGTCACCGACAGCGTCTCGGCCGCCGCCACGATGATCGAGCCGGGCACCGGCAAGATCCTCGCCATGGCCCAGACCCGCCCGTACGGCCTGGACAAGGGCAAGAACCAGACCATGGTCAACCTCAACGTCGACGCGGCGATGGGCGGCGGCAACGGCTTCCAGCCCGGCTCCACCTTCAAGCCGGTCGTCGCGGCCGCGGCACTGGAGGCGGGCCTGTCGCCGACGCAGGAGTACTCCGCTCCCAACAAGCTGGAGTACCCGACGATGACGACCTGCGAGGGCACCTGGAAGAACGACGCCCGGCCCAAGACGGTGGTGCCCAACGAATCCGCGTCCGAGAAGGGCCCGTACCAGCTGAAGATGGCGATGGCCCTCTCGGTCAACACCTACTTCGTGCAGATGGAGCAGCAGATCGGCCTCTGCGCGGTCAAGCAGATGGCCAACAAGCTCGGCATCACCACCAAGGCCAGCGGCAAGCCGCTGGAGGAGGTGCCCGCGATGGCGCTGGGCGTCGAGGAGATGAGCCCGCTGACGATGGCGAACGTCTACGCGACCTTCGCCGCCGGGGGCACGCACTGCACCCCGGTCGCCATCAACAGGATCACCACGGTCGACGGCAAGGACGTCCCCACCCCCGCCGCCACGTGCGAGAAGGTGCTCTCCGACACGACGGCCCAGGCCCTGAACACCGTCCTGAACGGCGTGACCGAGAACCGGGGCACCGGCGCGGCGCTCAGCCTGGAGGGCGACCGGCAGATCGCCGGCAAGACCGGCACCTCGGACAAGAAGAAGGCCGCCTGGTTCAGCGGCTACACCCCGCAGCTCGCCACCGCGGTCTGGCTCGGCGGCCCCGACGGCGGCGTCGAGATGCGCAACATCACCATCAACGGGAAGCACGTCGACGAGGTGTTCGGCGCCACCGGCCCCGGCCCGATCTGGCAGGACGCCATGAACCAGGCCCTGCGCGGCACACCCGTGCAGACCCTGCCGATGGCCGACATCCCCGACCCGGCGCCCAAGCCCGACCCGAGCGCCACCGGGACGGCCACCGGCTCGCCGGCCACCACCGCGCCCGACCCGCAGCCCTGACGTCCACCTGTGCATATCCGGGGCAGTGCCTGTCTGTTCGGGTACCGATCTGCGGATCGGTATCTCGTTCGACGCAGGAAATGGGCCCGGATATGACCTGCGGGATCCGTTCCGTGCGTCACGACTTGAAGAATTCTTCATATTAATAGACGCTGTTCTCCACGGTCACTGGACCGCACCGAACGGTGTGGAGGTCGGCGATGACGGCGATGTTCGACCAGGAACTGCGCGAGCAGCTCGCCCTCGCCCGCGCGGAGCTTGCCGCCGCCCGGGAGGCGGGTGACGCGGACGGGGTCCAGGCCTACCTGGGCCGGGTGGCCTCGCTGCTGCGACTCGCGGCCCACCACGGCATCGAGCTGCCGCACACGCCCGAAGAGGAACAGGGGGAGAGCTGACGATGCCCGTCCCGCTCCACCAGGCCAAGGCGGAGTTCTTCCGCACCCTGGGCCACCCGGCCCGAATACGGGTGCTCGAACTCCTCCAGGACGGCCCCCGCCCCGTCCGCGAGCTGCTCGCCGAGATCGACATCGAGGCGTCCAGCCTCTCCCAGCAGCTCGCCGTACTGCGCCGTACGCAGCTGGTCACGGCCACCCGCGAGGGCAACACCGTCGTCTACGCGCTGAGCACCCCGGACGTGTCGGAGCTGTTGCGGGCGGCCCGCAGCATCCTCACCGACATGATCACCGACCAGGGCCAGCTGCTCGACCAACTGCGCGCCGACGCGGACAGCCCCGACGCGGACGGCACCGCCGCCACCGGCCGGTCCACCGCCACCCGGCCCGCCACGACCCGGCCGTCCGACGCCCGGCCCGCCACCGCCCGGCCCGCCCCGGACGGGACGCGGTTCGCATGACCGACGCCAGGGCCGACGAGAGGAGCCGGCGCAGGGCGATGACGATCCGCGCGGTCATCTACATCGCGGCCACCCACGTCTGGGCGGGCTTCATGATCCTGCTCTTCACGCTCGGCAAGAAGCACTGACGACGTCAGACGGGCTGCCACAGCTCGACCCGGTTGCCCTCGGGATCGGTGACCCAGCCGAACCGGCCGACGCCCTCCATGTCCTGCGTCTCCTCGGCCACGACCGCTCCCTTGGCGCGCAGCTGCGCGAGCATCGCGTCCAGGTCGCGGACCCGGAAGTTGAGCATGCTCTGCTGCGCGCGGGAGCCGAAGTACCCGGTGTCGGGCTCGAAGGTCGCGAACACCGTCGGCCCGGCCTCCGGGAGCCACAGGCCGTTCTCGTCGGCGTCCAGGCCCAGGCAGTCGCGGTACCAGGCGCCCAGGGCGACCGGGTCAGCGGCCCGCATGAAGTACCCACCGATTCCCAACACACGTTCCATGCCGCCATCCTGCCAGGGCGGCGGTCGTCCACCGGGGAGGCCGCCACCGGGCCCCGGCCGGCCGGGCGCCGGTGCGACACGGCCCCACCCCAAGGACGTTGTTTTTCAAGGACTGAAAGACCAACCCTCCCCACCTACCCCAACCCGTCACCCACACGGGTGACTTGGTTGCGGGCGCGAGGTGCGGGGGGCTAGGTTCGCCCCGACAAACCCGGACCGAACAGAGACGGCCCCCGCCGGGACGGCAATCCCGGACGAGGGCCTGACCACTTCAGGAAGTAGACCCTTCCCTCATGGCTGAGCCGCATTCTAACGCGCGTTCGCGCGCCCAAAGGGGCGCGCCGACCTCCGGCGTGATCCACATCCGGACCCGCCTCACCGCGAACTTCACCGTCCTCAGCAACAAGCTCCTGCAGCGACCGGGCAGCGCCGTCACGGTCGGTGTGGCCGCGTACGTCCTGTCCCTGCCGGACGGCGCGATCGTGAGCATCGCCGCGCTGTGCGCCCACTTCACCGAGGGCGAGATCCTCATCTCACGCGCCCTCAGGGAGCTTGAGCAGGACGGCTTCCTGCAGCGCCGCCGCGAACGCACCGCCTGCGGGCGGATCCGCACCCGGACGTACGCCTACGACCTCCCCGGCACGGCCGTACCCGCCCCCGCACCGTCCGCACCGATGCCGCCGACTCCGCCGACTCCCCCGGCGCAACAGGCGCAACAGGCGCCACCGGCAGCACCGGCAGCACCCAGGCCCACCCCGCCGCCGTCGCAGTCGATCGCCGACGCCGACCCGCAGGCCGTGGTCATCCTCGCCTCGCTGCGCATCCTCGACCGTCGGCTGCTGCTCTCCGAACCGGACATCGCCGGGCTCGCCCCGGCCGTGGCCGCATGGCTCGCCCGGGGCGTCGGCCCGGCGCAGATCACCGAGCACCTCACCGCCGACCTGCCCGAACGCTTCCGCAGCCGCCCGGCCCGGCTCCTGGCCTTCCGGCTGCTCGACCCTCCGGTCGCCGCCCCCGCCGCGCTCCCCGGCCGGGCCGCCGCCGTGCCCTGGCAGACCTGCGACGGCGGCTGCGAACGCGCCTTCCGCTCCACCGAGCCGGGCCGCTGCCGCGACTGCGCCCCGGACGCCCGGGCGGCCTGACCCCGGCGTGCCCGACCCCGGCGGGCCCGCCTTCTCGGTGGCCGGGCACGCCGCCGGGCCGCCCACCGAGAAGGCGGGCGGCCCGGGCCGGGGACGTGCCGGTGCGTCAGGTGGCCCGGCGGGCCAGCGGGACGCGGGAGCGCGTGGTGACGGCGGCCAGCAGGCCCGCGAGCAGCGGGAGGACCAGCAGGGTCAGCAGCAGCAGTGCCCACGGGACGGTGACCGGTGTCTGCACGCCGATCGAGCCGAAGTCGCGGGCCTTGCGCAGCGCGACCGCCGGGACGAACCCCGTGACCGTGCCCAGGACGGCTCCGACGGCGGCGATCAGGCCGCACTGGAGGCCGGACAGGACGCGGCGGATCCGGGGCGGGGCCCCGACGGCGGCCAGGGTGGCCTGGTCCTGCCGGGAGTCGGCGGCGGCCAGGCCGGTGGCGATCCCGGCGGCGCCGAGCACCACCAGGGCGGCGAAGCCGCTGAGGGCGAGGGTGGTCAGGTCGCCCTTGGGCTGATAGCCGCGCTCGACACCGAGGGACGCGAAGGTGTCGATGTGGCTGACCGCACCCGCGGCCCGCTGCTGGGCCTTGGCCGTGGGCAGCGCCCCGGGCAGCCAGACCGAGGCCGTGGGGGTCGTGGTGAGGCCCAACTGCCGGACGGCGTCGGCGCTCACCAGCCCCGTCCCGTAGCGGGCGGCGGCGGGGTCGTCGACGAGGACGGCGTCCAGGCTGACCGACTTCTCGTCGAGCTGGGGCGTCTGCCCGGGCTGCAGCGCCGCGCCGCCGCCGTTGGCACCGGTCAGGCGGAAGGTGGCCTTCCCGTCCTTCACGTACCCGGGGTCGAAGACGACGGCCTTGCCCGCGGCGAGCGCGGCCTCGGCGCCGGCGTCCCGCACTCCGAAGTAGTTGTGCAGGACGGTCGCGTCACCGGCCAGCGCCCGCGGGTTGCCACCGTGCGGCGGCGACGCGGCGGGCCGGAAGTCGACCAGGCTGGAGCAGCCCGGGCAGAAGGTGTACCGGACCTGGAACAGGTCGGCGCGTTCGCCCAGGCCGGACAGCTCCCGGCCGACCGCGCCGCGCAGCTTCTCGGCCGGGGCGCGGCCCGAGAGGGTGAGCGTGACCGCGCCGTCGGGCGCCTCGGCCCGGTACTCGCTCCTGGCCCGGGCGTCTCCGGTGGTCGTGAAGACGCTGACGGCCACGGCTCCCGCCACCGCCGCCATGACGGCCGCGACAGCGGGCGCGGTACGGCTGCGGTTGCGGGCCGAGTCGCGCAGCGCGAGCCGGGGGCCGAGCGGGAGGCGGCGGGCGAGGCGGCCCAGCAGGCCGACCACGACCGGGGTGCAGGCGAGCATGCCCAGTTCGGCGGTGACCGAGCCGCCGAGCACGGCGAGGGTCCGTGCGTCGAAGGTGCTGACGACCGGCATCCCGGGGCGGCTGCCGGCTCCCAGCAGCGCCGTGGCGGCGCCGGTGATCAGCAGCACCACGCCCATGGCCGCCATCCGCCCGCTCGGCGGCTTCGCGGTGACGCGGCCGTGCAGCGCGGCGACGACGTCCTGGCGGCCGGCCTGGACGGCGGGCAGCACGGCGGCGAGCAGCGCGGTGACGAGTCCGACCGCGGCCACGCCGAGCAGGTCCACCGGTCGTAGCCCGAAGTGCGCGAACCGGCTGCCCGCCGCCTCCTCGATCCACGGGCGGAGCAGCGCCACCAGCCCCGTCCCGACGGCCACCCCGCCGACGGCGCCGGTCAGGCCGAGGACGACGCCCCCGCCGAGGACCACGGCCCGTACGTGGCTGCGGTCGCCGCCGCCGGCGGCCAGCAGGGCGAGCTGACGGCGTGAGCGGCGGGCACCGACGGCGAAGGCCGGCCCGGCCAGCAGGGCGGTCTCCAGCAGCGCCATCCCGGCGACGGTCGCCACGACGACGGTGCGGGAGCCGGCGGCGGTGACGTCGAAGCGGACGATCTCGCCGCGGTAGTACGGGACGGCCGAGCGGTCCGGCGGGTCGAGTGCCACGCTGCGCGAGGTGACGGTGAAGCCGTGGCGGTTGAACTCCTGGACCTTCGCCCAGTCGAGCCGCGCCCCGGCGGGCAGCCGCACCAGCCAGCTCGGCGCGTCGGCCTCGGCGTCGGTGTCGGCAGCGGTGGCGGGCCCGGGCTCCGGCAGCGCCGCCAGCGGGGCGATCACCTCGCCGGGGCGGGCGATCAGCTCGACCCTCCCCAGGTCGCCCGGGTACTCGACGACGGCGACCAGGGTGTAGGAGCGGCCCTCCAGCCCCTTGAGCGCGGTGGTGCCGCCCAGGGCCAGCCCGGATTCGTCGAGGAAGGCCCGGGTGACGGCCAGCTCCCCGGGGGCACTGGGCGCGCGGCCCTCGATCAGGTCGGTCTTCCCGGACCACACCGGCGCGCTGAGGTCGGCCTCGGCGGTGGCGGTGAGCAGCAGGCCGTCCCGGGAGCGGGCGCTCGCCTCGGGGCCCGACCGGGTCGGGGTCAGGACGCTGCCGGCCGGCAGCAGGCGGGCGGCCAGGGCGGCCGGGTCGGCGCCCGCGCTCGTGGTCTGCTCGGGCGTGGCCGGCCGGTCGGGGTCGGCGGCGAGGATGCTCGTCCCGTCCTCGGCGATCGGGGCCTGCTGGACGGTGCTGCCCGGTGAGAAGGCGGTGACCAGGGCGTCCGAGGAGCCCATCACGCGTTCGACGCGTTCGCGCGGTTCGAGCTGGGCGCTGCGGTAGACGACGTCGGCGCCGGTGACGCCGAGGACGGGCAGCGCGATCATCGCGACGACGAGGGCGCTGCGGCCCTTGGCGCGCAGGGCGTCGCGGCGGGCGATCCGCAGGGCGGCGAGCCAGGAGGCGGGCTTCACCGGGTCACCTCCGGCCGGGTGGCCGTGCGGGCGGCGACGGCCGACAGGCTGTCGGCGTCCAGCCGCTCGGCCTCGTCGACGATCAGGCCGTCGCGCAGGAAGACCACGCGGTCGGCCCAGGCCGCGTGCCGGGCCTCGTGGGTGACCATCATGGCGGCAGCCCCGGCATCGCAACGGGCCCGCAGCACCGCCAGCACCGACTCACCGGTCGTCGAGTCCAACGCCCCCGTCGGCTCGTCCGCCAGCACCAGACGCCGGTCACCGATCAACGCCCGGGCGATCGCCACCCGCTGCTGCTGCCCACCCGACATGTCGTCCGGGAACCGGTCCGCCAACTCCTCGATCCCCAGCTCCGCGAGCGCCGCCAGCGCCTCACGACGAGCCGCCCGCCCCGACACACCGTCCAGCTCCCGCGGCAACGAGATGTTCTCCGCAGCCGTCAACGCCGGAATCAGGTTGTAGTCCTGGAAGACGTACCCGATCGAACGACGCCGCACCTCGGCCAGCCGCTTGCGGCCGAGGCCACCGAGCGCGACCCCCTCCACCAGCACCCGCCCCCCACTCGGACTGTCCAGACCGCCCGCCAGCGTCAGCAGAGTCGACTTGCCCGAGCCCGACGGCCCCATCACCGCGACGAACTCCCCCGGATGCACCACCAGGTCCACCCCACGCAGGGCATGCACCTCGGAAGCCCCCTGCCCGTGCACCCGGGTCACGGCCTCCAGGTGCAGCACGGGCTGACCCGGGCCGGCTCCGGACGGATCGGTGTACGGCATTCTTCCCCCTCGTTCTCGTTCTCGATCCCGGTATGCGGTGGGCGTGGTCCCGCCCCGCGCCTGCGCTTCCCCACGTCAGAGCGCCTGCATACCGAGTATGTATACCCGGTATGCAGGTGGTTCTCAAGCGCCGCCCGCCGATCGACGGCCCCGCCCCGGCCCCCGGTCGGTGCCCCCGCACACGCCGACGGGCGGTGGGCGAAAAATCCGCCCACCGCCCGTCCGTGCCCGAAAACGCCTACTGCGCGATCGGCTCCAGGATCGCCACGCACTCGAAGTGGTGGGTCATCGGGAACAGGTCGAAGGCCCGCAGCGAGACCGGCCGGTAGCCGCCCTCGCGGAAGAAGGCCAGGTCGCGGGCGAGCGCGGCCGGGTCACAGGCCACGTACGCGATCCGGCGGGCCTCCAGGGCCACCAGGTGGGCGACGGTGTCGCGGCCGGCACCGGCCCGCGGCGGGTCGAGGACGACCAGGTCGGTCGAGGTGATCCCGGTGCGCGGGAGCAGGCTCTCGACCTTGTCGCACTCGATCCGGACGTTCTCCAGCGCGGCCAGGTTGTGCCGGGCGTCGACCACGGCTTGCTTCGAGGACTCGATGCCGAGCACCGCGCCCTCCTCGCCGACCCGGTCCGCCAGCGCGCCCGCGAACAGGCCGACACCGCAGTACAGGTCCAGCGCGTTCTCGCCGTACTGCGGGTCCAGGCCGTCCAGCACGGCGCCGACCAGGGTGTCCGGGGCCTCCGGGTGGATCTGCCAGAAACCGCCGTTGCTGACCCGCCAGGTGCGGCCGGCCGCGACCTCGCGGACGAACGTGCGGCCGTGCACGCGGTGGAAGCCCTCGTGCTCGTCGATCCGGGAGATCGAGACCGGCTTGTCCAGCTCCACGATCGGCAGCTGCGAGCCGGCCGTCGGCACCAGGATCACCTGGCGGTCCGAGGAGCCGGTCGCCGCGATCGCGTCGACCGAGGCGACACCCGGCCACTCCCGCGACTCGATGCCCAGCTCGGTGACACCGGTCGCCGCGATCAGGCAGCGGTCGATCGGCTGGATGTCGTGCGAGCGGTGCTTGCGCAGACCGACCTTGCCGGTGGCCGGGTCGACCGTGTACTGGACGCGGCTGCGCCAGGCGGGCACCTCGCCGGCCGGCAGCTTGCCGCCGACGGGCTCGACACTGCCGTCCCAGCCGGCCTCGGCCGGGGTCAGCCCGGCCAGCTTGGCGAGCTGCTCGGTGAGCACCGCCACCTTCAGCTTGCGCTGGCCGCCCGGGGTGACGTGCTGCCAGTCGCAGCCGCCGCACTTGCCGGGGCCGGAGAACGGGCAGGGCGGGGTGATCCGGTCCTTGGCGGGCTCCAGGATCTCCACCGCGTCGGCCCGCAGGAAGCGCGACTTCGTGGTGCCCTCGGTGACCTGGGCGATCACCTTCTCGCCGGGCAGCGCGTGCCGGACGAACAGCACCCGGCCCTCGTGACGGGCCACGCAGTGGCCGCCGCCGTGCGCGACCGCGCCGACCTCGACCTCGTACCGCTCGCCGACCAGCGGGTCGCCGCCGGGGCCGCGCGGGGCCGGCTCGGCCTTGGGCGCCTTGGGGGTGCGCAGCAGCTTCGGCGCCTTCACCGTCTGCTTGCGCGGGCCGGACGCCTTGGCGCCGGGGGCCTTCGCGGCACCCGACCTGGCGGCACCGGTCTTCGCGGCACCGGACTTGGCACCGGCGCCGGTCTTCGCCTTCTGCGCACCGCCGGAGCGGGCGGCCGGGCGGGCCTCGTCGGCCTGCGGCGCCTCGCCCGGCGCCAGCGGCGCGGTCTGCGCGGTGAAGCCTTCGCGGTCGGTGGCGGCGGGGCGCTCGATCCTGGCGGACCAGCGCGGCCGGGCGACCTGGCCGGGCTTGGCGCCCTTGCGGGCCTGGCCCGACTTGCCGTTGGAGCGGGGCGGGGTGTTGCGGGTCACTTGGTGGTGTCCTTGCTGGCGTCAGCGGGGCCGTCGGAGCTGCCCTGGTCGGAGGTTCCGGAGGTGCCGGCCGAGGTGCCGGAGACATTCGACTTTACGGCCTTCGGCCGACGCGGCTCACCCCGTCGCACCGCACCGGGCGCCTGCCAGGCCTTCTGCGGCTTGCGGCGCTCGGAGGATTCCAGCTGCCACGGCACCGACGTCACCATCACACCGGGCTTGAAGAGCAGGCGGCCCTTGAGGCGCAGCGCGCTCTGGTTGTGCAGCAGGTGCTCGTACCAGTGGCCGACGACGTACTCGGGGATGTAGACCGAGACGACGTCGCGCGGGCTGCTGCGGCGCAGGTTCTTGACGTAGTCCAGGACGGGGCCGGTGATCTCGCGGAACGGCGAGTCCAGCACCTTGAGCGGCACCTCGATGCCGCGCTCGTCCCACTCGCGGCGCAGCGCCTCGGTGTCCGCCGGGTCGACGTTGACGGAGACGGCCTCCAGCGTGTGGGCGCGGGCCAGCCTGGCGTACGCGAGGGCGCGCAGCGCCGGCTTGTGCAGCTTGGAGACCAGGACGATGGCGTGCACCCGGGTGGGCAGCACGACGTCGTCGGGCTCCTCGGCGGCGACCAGCTCGCGCGAGACCCGGTCGTAGTGCCGGCGGATGGCCTTCATCAGGACGAACAGCGCGACCATCGTGGCGATCGCGATCCAGGCGTGGCTGATCTTGGTGGCCAGCACCACGATCAGCACGGCCGAGGTCATCACCAGGCCGAAGGCGTTGATCGCCCGGCTGCGCTGCATGTGGGCACGCTTGGCGGAGTCCGTCTCGGTGCGCAGCAGCCGCGTCCAGTGCCGGATCATGCCGGACTGGCTCATGTTGAAGGAGACGAAGACGCCGACGATGTACAGCTGGATCAGCCGGGTCGGGTCGGCGTCGAACGCGACGATGAACAGGATCGCGGCCAGCGCCAGCAGGATGATGCCGTTGGAGAACGCGAGGCGGTCACCGCGGGTGTGCAGCTGGCGCGGCAGGTAGCGGTCCTGGGCGAGGATCGAGCCGAGCACCGGGAAGCCGTTGAAGGCGGTGTTCGCGGCCAGCACCAGGATCAGGCCGGTGACGGCGGCGATGAAGTAGAAGCCCGGCGTGAAGTTCGAGAAGACGGCCTCGCTGATCTGCGCCAGCGCGGTCTTCTGGTGGTAGTCCGCCGGGGCGCCGACCAGCTGCTCGGCGGGGTTCTCCGCCATCTGCGCGCCGGTCAGGTGGGCGAGGTAGATGATGCCCATGAACATCACGACCGCGAAGCCCGCCATCATCAGCAGCGTGGTCGCGGCGTTCTTGCTCTTCGGCTTGCGGAAGGCCGGCACGCCGTTGCTGATCGCCTCGACGCCGGTGAGTGCCGCACAGCCCGAGGAGAACGCCTTGAGCAGCAGGAACACCATGGCGAAGCCGGCCAGCGACTCGTTGCCGGGGGTGGCCTCCAGGTGGAAGCCCGCGCTCTCGGCCGGCATGTCCGAGCCGAAGACGAAGTGCCGGACGAGACCGTAGAGCACCATGCCCATCACGCCGACCATGAACGCGTACGTCGGGACGGCGAAGGCGCTGCCCGACTCCCGTACACCGCGCAGGTTCATGCCCATCAGGACGATCACCAGGGTGACCGACAGGCCCAGCTCGTGCCCGCGCAGGGCGGGCACCGCGGAGACCACGTTCGCCACGCCCGAGGTGGTGGAGACGGCCACCGTGAGGATGTAGTCGACGAGCAGCGCGCTCGCGACCACCAGCCCCGACTTGGGGCCGTGGTTCACGGTGGCGACCTCGTAGTCGCCGCCGCCGCTCGGATAGGCGTGGACGTTCTGCCGGTAGGAGGCGACCACCGCGAGCATCACGACGGCGACGACCACACCGATCTGCCAGGAGAAGTGGATCGCCGAGGCGCCCGCCAGGGACAGGGTCAGCAGGATTTCCTCGGGCGCGTACGCCACCGAGGAGAGCGCGTCCGAGGCGAACACGGGCAGGGCGATGCGCTTGGGGAGCAGAGTCTCCCCGAGCTTGTCGCTCCGCAGGGCACGCCCGATCAGGATGCGTTTCGGAAGGTCAGTCGGCATAGGCACGGTAAGGAATCGTAGGGGGTCGCCGTGCTCCGGTCCGACTTATGTCCCCCCTTCGTCGGGACTGTGTTCGGGAGACCGGCTAGCGTGTCGCATGATGGGCTGGCGGGCAGCACTCCAGTTGACCTGCGAAGGCCGCCGACAAGGGTCACCCCCGCAGGGGGGTGCGGAAGGACGATGAACGGTGTTTGCGCAGGTCAAGACCCCAACGGACCGGGTGAGGTAGCGCTCAGTGCACATCGTCATCATGGGCTGCGGCCGCGTGGGCTCCGCCCTCGCCAGAGCCCTGGAGAAACAGGGCCACTCGGTGGCCGTCGTCGATCAGGACCCGACGGCGTTCCGCCGCCTGGGTGCCGGATTCAACGGCCGACGGGTCACCGGGGTCGGTTTCGACCAGGACACCCTGCGGGAAGCGGGCATCGAGGAGGCCGGCGCGTTCGCGGCGGTCAGCAGCGGTGACAACTCCAACATCATCGCGGCCCGGGTGGCCCGCGAGAACTTCGGTGTGGAGAACGTCGCCGCCAGGATCTACGACCCCCGGCGGGCCGAGGTCTACCAGCGCCTGGGCATCCCCACCGTCGCCACCGTCCGCTGGACGGCCGACCAGATGCTGCGCCGGCTGCTGCCGAGCGGCGCCGAGCCCCTCTGGCAGGACCCGAGCGGCACCGTGCAGATGGCCGAGGTGGCGTACGCGCCGACCTGGATCGGCCACCGGATCAGCGCCCTGGAGGAGGCCTCCGGAGCCCGTGTCGCATTCATCACACGGCTCGGCGAGGGCATGCTGCCCACCGCGCAGACGGTGGTGCAGGAGGGTGACCTGATTCACGTGGCGCTGCGCCGGGCCGACCTGACCTCGGTCGAGGCCGCGTTCGCGCAGGGGCCGAAGGAGGAGGGTCACTGATGCGGGTCGCAATTGCCGGAGCCGGCGCGGTCGGCCGCTCGATCGCGGGCGAGCTGCTGGAGAACGGCCACGAAGTCCTGCTGATCGACAAGAACCCGAACTCCATCTCGGTGGAGCGGGTGCCGATGGCCGAATGGCTGCTGGCGGACGCCTGCGAGATCACCTCGCTCGACGAGGCCGCGCTCCAGCGCTGCCACGTGGTGATCGCCGCGACCGGCGACGACAAGGTCAACCTGGTCGTCTCGCTGCTCGCGAAGACCGAGTACGGCGTTCCCCGGGTGGTCGCCCGGGTGAACAACCCGAAGAACGAGTGGCTCTTCAACGAGTCCTGGGGCGTGGACGTCGCGGTGTCGACGCCGCGCCTGATGTCGGCCCTGGTCGAGGAGGCCGTCAGCGTCGGCGACCTGGTGCGGCTGATGCGCTTCAGCCAGGGCAACGCCAACCTGGTCGAACTGACCCTGGCCGCCGACACCGAACTGGTCGGCACCCGGGTCGGCGACGTCGACTGGCCGGCCGACACCGCCCTGGTGACGATCATCCGGGAGGGCCGCGTGCTGGTCCCCGGCGGGGACGACACCCTGGAGGGCGGCGACGAGCTGCTCTTCGTGGCGGCCCAGGAGCGCGAGGAGGAGCTGGAGAGCCTGCTGCTGGCAGGCGGCACCGGCACCAAGTAGCCCCGAGGCGCATGCGAGGAGGGGCCGTACCCGGTCGGGTACGGCCCCTCCTCGTGCGTCCTCTGCCCGGTGGGCTACTCGTCCGCGACCTCGGCCTTGATGGGCGGCGGGGCCTTCAGCAGGATCTGCCAGGTGACGTACATGGCGAGCAGCATCGGCGGGATGCCGAGCGCCACCTTGAGCCAGCCCAGCAGGTTCACGTTGCCGGTGAAGTACAGCGGGAAGAGGATCACCGGCTTGACGCCCATGATCAGCACCCAGGCCCAGGTGGCCTTCGTGTACGCGGCCAGCCGGCCGGGGTTCTGCTTGCGCCAGGTGAACATCTCGCCGGTGACCGGGCCGAGCATCACACCGATCAGCGGCCAGCGGACGACGGCCGAGACCGCCAGCGCCACGCAGTAGCCGACGCTCCAGAGCAGGCCCGGGAGGTAGAAGTTCTCGGCCTTGCCGGTCTTCATCGAGATCCAGGCGCCGATCGCGACACCGAACACACCGCTGAAGGCGTGCTGGATGGTCTCGCGCTTGAACAGCCGGACGACGACGAACAGGGCGCTCAGGCCCAGTGCCGCCCAGGCCGCGGTGGAGACCTGGTGGGTGATGTTGTACGTGATGATGAAGACCAGGCCGGGCAGCGTCATGTCGATCATGCCGCGGACGCCGCCGAAGGCCTGCATCACGGTGTCGGCGGCCTCGCGGGAGGCCGCCGCCTCGCGGGCGGCGGACTCCTCGGCGGTCTCCGGCGCCACCGGCTGGCCGCCCGGCTGCCCGAACTGCGCAGCGGGTTCGGCCAGGTCGAGCTGGGCGGCGGGGTCGCCGCCGGGCAGGTTGCTCACGCTCATTCGCTCCCGTGTCCTACCGGACGCAGCTCGTAGCGGGGGTTGAACAGCACGCGGCGCCCGCGTGCGTGGCTGAGCCGGCCGCTGGCGACGAGCCGGCGGCCGGGTTCTATCCCGGTGATCGACCGGCGGCCGAGCCAGACCACGTCCAGCGCCTCGGTGCCGTCGAAGAGTTCCGCCTCCAGCGCGGGCACGCCTGCCCGGGGGCGGAGTGTCACGGTGCGCAGGGTGCCCGCGACGGTGACCAGTTGCCGGTCGCCGCAGCTGGCTATCGGAGTGCAGCCCGACTCCGCCGCGCTCTCCTGCCGCAGTTCCTCGGCCTCCAGCTCCTCCGTGGAGGAGGTCAGACGGCTGAGCATCCGGCGGAAGCGGCCCTGCGGCTGGTCGCTGCTGATATCACCACTCATGCCCGAAGGGTACCGGTTGGGAGCCCCCCGACGGCAGGGTCGCAGGTCACCGTCCTCGCCCCGGCGCCCCCCACGCTCACGCCTCGAAGCGGTAGCCCATCCCGGCTTCGGTGATGAAGTGCCGCGGGTGCGAGGGGTCGGCCTCCAGCTTGCGGCGCAGCTGGGCCAGGTAGACCCGCAGGTAGTTGGTCTCGGTGCGGTAGGCCGGACCCCAGACCTCCTGGAGCAGCTGGGTCTGGCTGACCAGGCGCCCGGCGTTGCGGACCAGCACCTCCAGCAGGTGCCACTCGGTCGGGGTCAGGCGGACGTCGGTGCCGTCCCGGTTGACCTTCTTGGCGGCGAGGTCGACGGTGAAGGAGTCCGTGACGACCATCGGGTCGTCCTCGCCGCTGACCGGCTCGGCCCGGCGGACGGCCGCGCGCATCCGGGCGAGCAGCTCGTCCATGCCGAACGGCTTGGTGACGTAGTCGTCGGCGCCGGCGTCCAGCGCCTCGACCTTCTCGTCGGAGGCGTGCCGGGCGGAGAGCACGATGATCGGCACCCTGGTCCAGCCGCGCAGGCCCCGGATCACCTCGACGCCGTCCATGTCGGGCAGGCCGAGGTCGAGCACCACGACGTCCGGGTGCCGGGCGGCGGCCAGCTCCAGGGCGCTCGCCCCGTCGTGGGCGGCGTCGACCTCGTACTTGCGGGCCTTGAGGTTGATCACCAGCGCGCGGACGATCTGCGGTTCGTCGTCCACGACGAGGACCCGGGTCATACGGGCTCCGCCTTTCGGAGAGGTTGCGGTGTCGGGGCGGGTGCGGTGGTCGGGGCGGGTGCGGTGGTCGGGGGAGGTACGGCGGACGTCACGGACGGGCGGCCCGGACGGCGGCGCCGGGAGCCGGGCCGCCGGCGGGATCGGGCCCGCGGCTGACGGCGGGCAGCGAGACGACCATGGTCATCCCACCGCCGGGGGTGTCCTCCGCGGTGACGGTGCCGGCCATCGCCTCGACGAAGCCGCGGGCGACGGCCAGCCCCAGGCCGACCCCGGCGCCGCGCGGGGCGTCGCCGTAGCGCTGGAACGGCGCGAAGATCCGTTCCTTGGCCTCCTCGGGGACGCCGGGGCCCCGGTCGACGATCCGCAGCTCCACACTCCCCCGGCCCCCGGCCGGATCCAGGGCGTCCGCCTTGACCAGGACCTTCACACCCTCCGGGCTGTACTTGACGGCGTTCTCGACCAGGTTGGCGAGCGCCCGTTCCAGCAGGCCCGGGTCCGCGTGGATCATCGGCAGGGACTCGGGGACGTCCAGCCGGACGGCGGCCGAGGGCACCCCGCCGAGCGCGAACGGCACCACCTCGTCCAGATCGGTCTCCCGGATCAGCGGGGTGACGGTGCCGGTCTGCAGCCGGCTCATGTCGAGCAGGTTGTTGATCAGGTGGTCCAGCCGGTCGGCGCCGCTCTCGATGCCCGCCAGCAGCTCGGCCTCGTCCGCCTCGTCCCACTCGACGTCGTCGGAGCGCAGCGAGCTGACGGCCGCCTTGATCCCGGCCAGCGGCGTCCGCAGGTCGTGCGAGACGGCGGCCAGCAGCGCGGTGCGGATCCGGTTGCCCTCGGCCTCGCGGCGGGCCGCGGCGGCCTCCCCGGCGAGCCGGCGGCGCTCCAGCAGGACGGCGGCCTGCGCCGCGAACGCGCCGAGCAGGCGGCGGTCCTCGGCCGGCAGCACCCGCCCGGCGAGGACGAGCGCCAGGTTGTCACCGACCGGCACGTCCACGTCCGCCTGCTCGGGGCGGGCGGGCGGACGGGGGCCGCTGCCGGCGGCGCAGCGCCACGGGGAGCGCTCGTCGGCGCGCTCCAGCAGAGCGGCGGAGTCCTGCTGGAAGGTCTCCCGGACCTGGTCCAGCAGCGCGGTCAGCACGCCCTCCCCGGTGGGGGCGCCGCGCAGCACGGTGCCGGCCAGCGCGCTCAGGGTCTGCGCCTCTGCCTGGCTGCGGGCCGCCTGGTGGGTGCGGCGGGCGGCGAGGTCCACCACCGAGGCGACGGCGATGCCGACGGCCGTGAAGATGCCGACCGCCAGCACGTTCTGCGGCTCGGAGATGGTGAAGGTGTGCAGCGGCGGCGTGAAGTAGTAGTTCAACGCCGAGGAGCCGACCAGCGCGGAGGCGATGGCCGGCAGCAGCCCGCCGACCAGCGCGGCGCACACCGTCACGGTCAGGAAGAGCAGCATGTCGGTGGACGCGCCGAACCCGTGCACATGGGTGAGGACCAGCGCGAGCAGCAGCTGCCCGGCCACGCCGATCAGCCAGCCCGCCACCCTGCGGGTGCGCCCCAGGTCGGTGATCCGGCGGACGGGAACGCGCCCGCGGCCCTTCGCGGCGTGCTCGTGGGTGACGGTGTGCACGTCGATGTCACCGCAGTCACGGGTCACCGTGGCGCCCACCCCCGGACCGTAGATGTACTGCCAGGCCCGGCGGCGGCTGGTGCCCAGCACCACCTGGGTCGCGTTGACGCCCCGCGCGAAGTCCAGCAGCCCGGCCGCCGGGTCGTCGCCGAGGACGGTGTGGAAGCTGCCGCCGAGGCTCTCCACCAGCGCCCGCTGCTCGATCAGGGCCTGCGGGGAGCCCGCGCCGGCCAGCCCGTCCGACCTGGTGATGTGGACGGCGAGCAGCTCCCCGCCGGAGCCCCGCGCGGCGATCCGGGCGGCCCGCCGGATCAGCGTGGCGCCCTCCGGCCCGCCGGTCAGGCCGACCACGATCCGCTCACGGGCCTGCCAGGTGCCCTCTATCCCCTGCTCGGCCCGGTAGCTCAGCAGGTACTCGTCGACCCGGTCGGCCGTCCACAGCAGGGCCAGTTCGCGCAGCGCCGTGAGGTTGCCCGGACGGAAGTAGTTGGAGAGCGCCGCGTCGATCTTCTCGGGTGTGTACACGTTGCCGTGCGCGAGGCGCCGGCGCAGCGCCTGCGGCGACATGTCGACCAGCTCGATCTGGTCCGCCCGGCGGACGACCTCGTCCGGCACGGTCTCCCGCTGGCGGACCCCGGTGATGCCCTCCACCACGTCGCCGAGCGACTCCAGGTGCTGGATGTTGACGGTCGAGATGACGTCGACACCGGCCGCCAGCAGCTCCTCGATGTCCTGCCAGCGCTTCTCGTTGCGGCTGCCCGGCACGTTGCTGTGGGCGAGCTCGTCGACCAGCGCGACCTGCGGGCGCCGGGCCAGCACCGCGTCCAGGTCCATCTCGGTGAACACCGCGTCCCGGTGCTCCAGCTCACGGCGCGGGACGACCTCCAGGCCGTCGACCAGCTCCAGCGTCCGCTCCCGGCCGTGGTGCTCGACGAACCCGGCCACCACGTCCGTGCCGCGTTCGGCCCGGCGGTGCGCCTCCGCGAGCATCGCGTAGGTCTTGCCGACCCCGGGAGCCGCCCCCAGGTAGATGCGCAGCCTGCCGCGTCCCATGTGCACCATTCTTGTTCCGGCCCCGGCGGGCAGCCAGCCCCGGACACTCCGTCGCCCCCTCCGGTCTCCGAGACTACGGCGTGGCGGCACGGAATCCGCTGACCGGGGCGGTCCGCGGCCAGTCTTAGCGCGATATTGACGGCCCCCCGGCGACCGGCGGGCGGCAGCCGCACCGGGGCCCTTTCATGCCCTCGCCACGCCCGTGCAACACGCCGCTGCGAGCATCGACCGCATGCTCTCCCTGGTCGCACCGCCCGCACTCGGCAGGAGTCCGCTGCCCGCGGAGGGCGGCGGGGCCGGCGCCGTCCTGCGCGCCGTGCTGGCCGACGGTCCGCTCACCCGCAGCGACGTCGGCCGGGCCACCGCCCTCAGCCCCGCCGCCGTCTCCCGGCACACCGCCGACCTCAACGCCCTCGGCCTGGTCCGCGAACTCCCGGCGGCCGACGGCCCGCCCCGGGCCGGCCGGCCGCAGCTGCCGCTCGACATCGACACCCGCCACCACCTCGCCTGCGGCGTGCACATCGGCGTGCCCTGGCTCACCTTCGCCCTGCTCGACCTGCGCGGGCGGGTCGTCGCCCAGGAACGCGTCCCCCGGCGCGGCGACGCCGCCGCCGTCCTCACCGCCCTCCAGGCGTACCTGCCCGGCTTCCTCGCCCGTCGCGCCGCCGGCCACTCCCTGCTCGGCCTCGGCGTCGTCACCGGCGGCTGGGTGGACCCGGAGAGCGGCAGCGTCATCGAGCACGGCCCGCTGGGCTGGCGCGACGTCCCCGTCCGCGACGTCCTCGCCCGCACCACCCGGCTGCCCGTGCACGTCGACAGCCACGCCCGCGCACTCGCCCAGGCCGAGCTGCTGTTCGGCGCGGGCAGCAGGGCCACCGAACTCGTCCAGCTGTTCGTCGGCAACGTCGTGGACGCCGCCATCGCCACCGGCGGCACCGTCCTGCGGGGCCGCCGCTCCCGGGCCGGCGACATCGGCCACGTCGCCGTCCCCGGCTCCACCGAGGCCTGCCCCTGCGGGCGCACCGGCTGCCTCCAGGCCACCGTCTCCGACTGGACGATCGCCCGCCGCGCCCACGCCCTCGGCCTCACCCCGGCCGTCGACTTCGACCGGCTGCTCGCGCTGGCCGGCGCCGGGGACACCGCCGTCCTGCGGCTGTTCGAGGAACGGCTGCGCCTGATCGCACCCGCCGCCGGGCTGCTGCTGGACGTCCTGAACCCCGAGGTCCTGGTGATCAGCGAGGGCGGGCTGACGGTGGCCCCGTCGCTGCGCCCGTACCTGGCGGAGCAGATCCGCCGGCACTCCAACGCCGCGCCCGAACAACTCGTCACCGCGACGGAGTTCGGCCGGGAGACCCTCGCCGTGGCCGCCTGCGCCGGCGTGCTCGACAGCGTCTTCCAGCGGCCGATGGAGCTGCGGACGGCCGCGCGGGCCCAGCGTTGACACCTCGTCAACGCAGCATTAATTCCACCGCCCGGTGAATCGTTGTCCGGCCGGGGAGCGGGCCGCAGAATCGGGGTAATCCCCCGTTCCGCCCACTTCATCCGAGCCCCGGAGCGTTTCGCCATGCCCAGTTCGTCCACCGCGTCCGGCCGGGAGCCGGGCCAGCGGCAGCTGCACTTCAACCTCTTCCTGATGGGCGTCGGCCACCACGAGGCCGCCTGGCGCCACCCGCGCACCGACCCCACCGCCGCCGGGGACATCGCGCACTTCCAGCGGCTCGCGCAGACCGCCGAGGCCGCCTCCTTCGACTCGGTCTTCCTCGCCGACGGCGTCGAGGCCCGCCCGGACGGCGGCTGGGGCCTGATCAGCCAGTTCGAGCCGTTCACCCTGCTCACCGCGCTCGCCACGGTGACCAGCCGGATCGGCCTGATCGGCACCGTCTCGACCGGCTTCTCCGAGCCGTACAACCTGGCCCGCCAGTTCGCCTCGCTCGACCACATCAGCCACGGCCGGGCCGGCTGGAACATCGTCACCTCGGCCGGCGACCGCGCCGCGCAGAACTTCAGCCGGGACGCCAACCAGGAGCACGCCGTCCGCTACGAGCGGGCCGCCGAGTTCCTCGACGTGGTCACCGCACTGTGGGACAGCTGGGAGGACGGCGCGCTGCTCCTCGACCGCACCCGGGGCACCTTCGCCGAGGTGGGGCGGGTGCACGACATCGACCACGTCGGCAAGCACTTCCAGGTCCGCGGGCCGCTGAACATCCCGCGCAGCCCGCAGGGCCACCCGCTGCTCGTCCAGGCCGGCTCCTCCGACAGCGGCCGGGCGTTCGCCGCACGCTGGGCGGAGGCGGTGTTCACCGCGCAGCAGACCCTGGCCGAGGGCCAGGCGTTCTACGGCGACCTCAAGCGGCAGGCCGCCGCGCTCGGCCGCGATCCGGAGCTGGTGAAGGTCCTGCCCGGCGTCGTCCCCGTCCTCGGCTCCACCGAGGCCGAGGCACGGGCGCTGGACGAGGAACTGGACGCCCTGATCAACCCGGCCCGGGCCGTCAGCATGCTCTCCGGCGTGCTCGGCGTCGACCTCACCGACCACCCGCTGGACGAGCCCCTGCCGCCGCTGCCGCCGGTCACCGAGATCAACGGCGCGAAAAGCCGCTTCGAGCTGGTCCGCGACCTCGCCGAACGCGACCGGCTCACCCTGCGCCAGCTCGTCGGCCGGCTCGGCGGCGGGCGCGGGCACCAGGTCGTCGTCGGCACCCCGGAGCAGGTCGCCGACCATATCGAGACCTGGTTCAGCCAGGGCGCGGCCGACGGCTTCAACATCATGCCGCCCGTCCTGCCGTCCGGGCTGGACGACTTCGTCGAGCAGGTCGTCCCGATCCTGCGCAAGCGCGGCCTGTTCCGCGAGGGCTACGGCGGCCGGACCCTGCGCGAGCACTACGGCCTGCCCCGCCCGGCGGGCCGGTACGCCGCCGCCTGACCGGCGGGCACGCGCAACTGCGCACCGAGTCCGCCGGCTACCGCACCGCCCGCGCCGGCGGCCGGCTCGCACCCCCC
>NZ_JBHUWW010000062.1:0-49870 GCF_042669755.1 Kitasatospora sp. NPDC057223
GCCCCGAACCGGGGCGGCGGACACCGCCGCCACCCCCGACCGGGGTGGCGCCCCGTACCCAGCCACCCCAGCTGCCGGCCTCCGACCACGCTCGCTCAGCCCGGCCGTGACACCCGATCAGGAGATCCCGCTCCCATGTTCCGCTTCCTTGTGCGCCGGATCCTAGGTGCGGGCGCGATCCTATTGATCATCAGCGCCATCACCTTCCTGCTCTTCTACGCCGTCCCGGCCGACCCGGCGCGCTCCTTCTGCGGCAAGATCTGCTCGCCGACGGACCTGGAGATCGTCCGGACCAACCTGGGCATGCACGAGGCCCTGCCCGTGCAGTACTGGCACTGGCTGACCGCCCTCTTCGTCGGCCGCACCTACCCCGCCTGGGGCGACTGCGCGGCCCCGTGCCTGGGCTACTCGTTCACCAACCACGAGCCCGTCCTCGCCACCATCCTGGACCGCTTCCCCACCACCATCTCGCTGACCCTGGGCGCGGCCGTGGTCTTCCTGGTGCTCGGCGTCGGCGCGGGCATGCTGGCCGCCCACAAGCAGGGCAGCCTGGTCGACAAGGCCGCCAGCGCCGTCTCGCTGACCTTCTCCTCGATGCAGATCTACTTCATCGGGACGCTGGCGATGTACTTCCTCGTCCGGAAGACCGGCATCCTCCCCGAGCCGCACGACGGACAGCTCACCGAGGACCCGGCGGCCTGGTTCAGCGGACTGCTGCTGCCGTGGATCGTGCTCGCCCTGATCTTCACCGCGAACTACACCCGGATGACGCGCTCCTCCATGATCGAGCAGCTCTCCGAGGACCACGTCCGCACCGCGCGCGCCAAGGGCATGACCGGCCGGACGGTGTTCATGCGCTACGCCTGGCGCGGCTCGCTCGGCCAGATCATCACCATCCTGGGCATCGACCTCGGTGCGCTGCTCGGCGGCGCGATCATCACCGAGACGACCTTCAACCTGCACGGCATCGGCCGGCTGTCGATCGACGCGGTGGTCGACAACGACCTGCCGATGCTGATGGCCGTGGTCGTCGTCGCGGCCGCACTGATCGTCTTCTTCAACATCATCGTGGACGCCGCGTACGCCCTCATCGACCCCCGAATCCGACTGGCATGAGCGCCGCGAACCGCTCTGCGCGCCGCACCACCCACCGAGGAGTACGCCCGTGAGCACCCTGGCCAAGCCCCAGGCCGCGACCGACCGGACCGAGGACGGGTCGTTCCTCAGCGTTCGTGACCTGGAGGTGCGCTTCAGGACCGAGGACGGCATCGTCAAGGCGGTCGACGGCCTCTCCTTCGAGCTGGAGAAGGGCACCACGCTCGGCATCGTCGGCGAGTCCGGCTCCGGCAAGTCGGTGACCAACCTGGCCATCCTCGGCCTGCACAACCCGGCCGCCACCGAGATCGGCGGGTCGATCCGGCTCGACGGCGAGGAGCTGGTCGGCCGCACCAACCGCGAACTGGAGCACCTGCGCGGCCGGAAGATGGCGATGATCTTCCAGGACCCGCTGACCGCCCTCTCGCCGTACTACACGATCGGCCGCCAGATCGGCGAGACGTACCGCAAGCACACCGGCGCGAGCAAGCAGGAGGCCCGCGACCGGGCCGTCGAGATGCTCACCCGGGTGGGCATCCCGCAGCCCGCGCTGCGGGTCGACGACTACCCGCACCAGTTCTCCGGCGGCATGCGCCAGCGCGCGATGATCGCCATGTCGCTGGTCTGCGACCCCGACCTGCTGATCGCGGACGAGCCGACCACCGCCCTGGACGTCACCGTCCAGGCGCAGATCCTCGACCTGCTGAAGGACCTCCAGCAGGAGCTCGGCACCGCCATCATCATGATCACCCACGACCTGGGGGTGATCGCCAGGACGGCCCACGACGTGATGGTGATGTACGCCGGCCGCGCGGTCGAGCGCGGCACCGTCCGCGAGGTGCTGAAGGCCCCCCGCCACCCGTACACCTGGGGCCTGCTGTCCTCGATGCCGAGCCTGCGCGGCCCGCTCGACCAGCCGCTGCGCCCGGTCCGGGGCACCCCGCCCAGCCTGATCAACCTGCCGACGGGCTGCCCCTTCAACCCGCGCTGCGACTTCAGGGACCAGGTCACCGGCAACGGCTGCACCACCGAGCGCCCGCTGCTGGCGCCGGCCGCCGGGCACGCCACGGCCTGCCACCTCACAGCGGCCGGGCAGCAGGACATCTACATCAACCAGATCCAGCCGCGGCTCGGCTGAACGGGACGGGCAAGAGACCATGAGCGACCAACTGACCCTCGGCAAGGCCGAAGGCACCCCCGCCGGCCAGGCCGGTGAGCCGCTGCTGCAGATCACCGGCCTGAAGAAGCACTTCCCCGTCACGGGCGGGCTGATCTTCAAGCGCCAGGTCGGCGCCGTGCACGCCGTCGACGGACTCGACCTGAGCGTGTACGCCAAAGAGTCGGTCGGCCTGGTCGGCGAGTCCGGCTGCGGCAAGTCGACCACCGGCCGGCTGGTGACCCGGCTGCTGGAGCCGACCGCGGGCGAGATCCGGTACGCGGGCCAGGACATCACGCACGCCTCCCGCCGGGCGCTGGCGCCGGTCAGGTCCGAGATCCAGATGATCTTCCAGGACCCGTACTCCTCGCTGAACCCGCGGCACACCGTCGGCTCCATCATCGGCGCCCCGATGGAGATCAACGGCATCAAGCCGGCCCGTGGGATCCAGCACCGCGTCCAGGAGCTGCTGGAGACCGTCGGCCTCAACCCCGAGCACTACAACCGCTTCCCGCACGAGTTCTCCGGCGGCCAGCGCCAGCGCATCGGGGTGGCCCGGGCGCTGTCGCTCAGCCCGAAGCTGATCGTGGCGGACGAGCCGGTCTCCGCACTCGACGTCTCGATCCAGGCCCAGGTCGTCAACCTGCTCCAGCAGTTGCAGAAGGACCTCGGGATCGCGTTCCTGTTCATCGCGCACGACCTCTCGATCGTCCGGCACTTCTCGCAGCGCGTCGCGGTGATGTACCTCGGCAAGATCGTCGAGATCGCCGACCGCCGGTCGCTGTACGAGAACCCCCGCCACCCGTACACCCACGCGCTGCTCTCGGCCGTCCCCGAGGCCGACCCGGACGACCACCGCGAGCGGATCCGGCTGACCGGCGACGTGCCCTCCCCGGTCAACCCGCCGTCGGGCTGCCGGTTCCGCACCCGCTGCTGGAAGGCGCAGGACAAGTGCGCCACCGACGAGCCGCCGCTGGTGCGGCTCTCCGACAGCCGGGACGGCCACCTGACGGCCTGCCACTTCCCCGAGGGCCCCGGCGCCCTGGCGACGGCCGGGAAGGCCGCCACGGACGACGTGCCCGGCCCGCGGGCCACCCAGGACTGACCGGGCGGCCGGCACCGCGCAGAGAGCCCGGGAGGGGTCTTCCCTCCCGGGCTCCGCGCTGTCCGCGGGCAGGCCGCCGCGGTCAGCCAGCGCCGACCACGTCCCGGACGACGGCGAAGTGGCAGGCCGACTCGTGCGCCGCCGCGCCCTTCAGCACCGACGGCACCGCCAGCAGCGGCTCCTCGCTCGCGCAGCGGTCCTCGGCCTTCCAGCAGCGGGTGCGGAACCGGCAGCCCGACGGCGGGTTGGCCGGCGAGGGCAGGTCACCGCTGAGCAGGATCCGCTCGCGGCCCTCGCGGCCGGTCGGGTCCGGCACCGGCACCGCGGACAGCAGCGCCTGCGTGTACGGGTGGGTCGGGAAGGAGTAGATCTGCTCCTCCGTACCGATCTCGACCAGCTTGCCGAGGTACATCACGCCGACCCGGTCGGAGATGTGCCGGACGATCGAGAGGTCGTGCGCGATGAACATGTACGACAGGTCGAAGTCGCTCTGGAGCTGCTCCAGCAGGTTGATCACCTGCGCCTGGACGGACACGTCCAGCGCCGAGACCGGCTCGTCGCAGATGATCACCTCCGGCTTGAGCGCCAACCCCCGTGCGATGCCGATGCGCTGGCGCTGGCCGCCGGAGAACTGGTGCGGATACCGGTTGATGTACTCCGGGTTCAGCCCCACCACGTCCAGCAGGTCCTGAACCGCCTTGCGACGGTCGCCCTTCGGCGCCACCTCCGGATGGATCTCGAAGGGCTCGCCGATGATGTCGCCCACCGTCATCCGCGGGTTCAGCGAGGTGTACGGGTCCTGGAACACCATCTGGATGTTGCGCCGCACCGCCTTCAGACCCGCACCCGACAGCTTCGAGATGTCCTCGCCCTTGAACAACACCTGCCCTGCCGTGGCCCGTTCGAGGTTCATCAGGACCTTCGCCAGGGTCGACTTGCCGCAGCCCGACTCACCGACGATGCCCAGCGTCTCGCCGCGGCGCAGGTCGAAGGAGACACCGTCGACCGCCTTGACCGCGCCGACCTGCCGCTTGAGCAGGATGCCGTGGGTCAGCGGAAAGTGCTTGACCAGGTCCTTGACCTCCAGGATGGGCTCAGCCATGGAGGGTCTCCTTCCAGAAGTGGCAGGCGCTGCGCCGGCCCGGGAGCTCCTCGCCACCGGCTCCCGCCACCGGCGAGAGCAGCGGGCGTTCGCCCCGGCAGAGGTCGGTGGCCTGCTCACAGCGGGGGTGGAACGAGCAGCCCGCCGGGAGGTGCAGCAGGTTCGGCGGCAGGCCCTTGATCGCGTACAGGTCCTGCCCGCGCTGGTCCAGGCGCGGGATCGAGCGGAGCAGTCCCTTGGTGTACGGGTGCGCCGGGTTGGCGTACAGCTCGTGCACGGGGGCCGTCTCGACGATCCGGCCGGCGTACATCACCGCGATCTTGTCCGCAACGTCGGCGACCACGCCGAGGTCGTGGGTGATCAGGATCAGACCCATGTGGAACTCGGCCTGCAACTCGGCCAGCAGGTCCATCACCTGCGCCTGGACGGTGACGTCCAGCGCCGTGGTCGGCTCGTCCGCGATGATCAGGTCCGGCTCCAGCGCCAGCGCCATCGCGATCATGATCCGCTGGCGCATACCGCCCGAGAACTGGTGCGGGTAGTCGTTGACGCGCTGCTTCGCGGCCGGGATGCGCACCCGCTCCATCAGCTCGACGGCCTTCACCAGGGACGCCTTCTTGGACATCCCCTCGTGCACCCGGAACATCTCACCGAGCTGCCAGCCCACCGAGAACACCGGGTTGAGCGCGGAGAGCGCGTCCTGGAAGATCATCGCGATCTTCCGGCCGCGGATCCTGCGCCGCTCCTCCTCGGTCATGGTGAGCAGGTCCCTGCCCTTGAAGAGCACCCGGCCGCCGGCCACCCGACCGGGCGGACTGTCCAGGATGCCCATGATCGCCTGCGCGGTGACCGACTTGCCGGAGCCCGACTCGCCGAGCACCGCGAGGGTCTCGCCGGCGTCGACGCTGTAGCTGACGCCGTTGACGGCCCGGGCCACCCCCTCCCGGGTCACGAACTCCACGTGCAGGTCCTCGACCTCCAGCAGGGGCCCGTCCGCACTCTGCCCGGCCGGCTCGGCCACCGGGCTGTCCTTCAGTGTCCTGCTGCTCATCGCCTCGCCCTTCGCTTCGTCGCCCGTACTCCCCTTGCCCGCCGCATGCCGCTCACCGCAGCTTGGGGTCGAGGGCGTCGCGCAGCCCGTCGCCGACGAAGATGAAGCCGAGGGTGGTCAGCACCACCGCGACCGAGGGCAGCGTCCACATGTAGTCGTAGACGCCGATGAACCCCTTGCCGGCCGCCAGCATGTTGCCCCACTCCGGGATCTCGGGGCTGACGCCGACGCCGAGGTAGGACAGCGAGGCCTCCGCCACCACCGCGGTGCCCACGTTGAAGGTGCCGTAGATGAGCACCGGCGCCAGGGAGTTGGGCAGGATGTGCCGGACGATCACCCGCAGGTGGCCCGCCCCGAGCGCTCTGGCCGCATGGACGTAGTCCATCTCCCGGACGGAGAGCACCGAACTCCGCAGCAGCCGGGCGACGGTGGCCCAGCCGAAGATCGCCAGGGACAGCACCACCGGCCAGACGCCGCGCCCGATCACCGTGATGATGATGATCGCGCCGATCAGCAGCGGGAACGCGAAGAACACGTCCGCGGCGCGCATCGTCAGGGTGTCGTAGAACCGGCCGAAGTAGCCGGCGACGGCGCCGAGGACGATACCGATCACCAGCGTCAGCAGGATCGAGACGATGCCCACGATGGTCGCGATCCGGGCGCCGTAGATCACCCGGGAGAGCTGGTCCCGGCCGAGGATGTCGGTGCCGAACCAGTGGGCCGCGCTGGGTGCCTCGATGGTGCGGTCGAGGTTCTGCAGCAGCGGGTCGTACGGGGCGATCAGCGGCGCGAAGGCGGCCGTCAGCAGCAGGCCCGCCACCAGGACGAGACCGACCAGCGCCAGCTTGTTGGCGGCGTAGCGGTGCCAGACCTCCTGCCATTCCCTGACCACCTTGACGGCGGGCTCGGCGCCGTTGTCGGCGCCGCTGTCGGCGGCCTCCGAGGCGCGCTGCCGGGGCAGCTTGGCGAGGTCGGACGGGCTCTTGGTTTCCTCAGTCATGTCCGCGCCCTCAACTCAGCCGGATTCGGGGGTCGAGCATCGCGTACATCAGGTCGACCAGCAGGTTCAGTACGACGAAGATGCCGACGCCCCAGGTGGCGACGCCGATGATGACCGGATTGTTCTGCTGCTGGATCGCCGTGGCCATGGCCAGCCCGACACCGTCCCAGTTGAAGATGGACTCGGTGATGAGCGCGCCGCCCAGCAGACCGCCGAACGAGATGCCGATGTAGGTGACCACCGGGATCACCGAGTTGCGCATCACGTGCTTGAGCAGCACCTGGCGGCGCGGAACCCCCTTGGCGATGGCGGTCTTCACGTAGTCGGCGCGGAGCACCTCCAGCATGGTGCCGCGCATCAGCCGCGCGACCAGCGCGGCGTCGATGATGGCCAGGGTGACCGCGGGCAGGATCACCTGGAGCGGATCACCCGGATCGCCGATCACCGGCACCCATTTCAGCTGCACCGCGAAGAGGTTGAGCAGCAGCATGCCGATGACGAAGGTCGGGAAGCCCACCACGATGGTGGTGAACATCGTGACCACGGTGTCCCAGAGCGAATAGCGTTTCAGTGCGGCCAGCGTGCCGACGGCGGCGCCGATCACCACGTCGAAGATGATCGCGACCAGCGCCAGCTTCGCGGTGTTGACCAGCTTCGGCCCGAGGATCTCGGAGACCTGCCGGCGCTGGGTGAAGTCCTCGCCCATGTCGCCCTGGGCCAGCCGGCCCACGTAGGTGCCGTACTGGACGATCAACGGCTTGTCGAGGCCGTACCGTTCACGCAGTTGCTTGACCACCGCGGGGTCGCGGGCGCGGTCGCTGCCGGCGATCGAACCGACCGGGTCGCCGGGGAGGATGAACAGGCAGGCGAAGAGGATCAGGGTGGCGCCGAGGACGACGACGACCATCTCGCCGATCCTTCGCAGCAGATATCTGCCCATGGGGGGTTACCTCTCTGATGGGTGGCGGCAGATCGGTGCCGCCCGCCCTCTCGCAGCCACCTGGGTCTGGCGGCACACGGTGCGCACGGTCGGCCCTGCCTGGTCGAGGCAGGGCCGACGAAGGTGCTGGACTACCGGGCAGATGGGAGAGCGGACCGCACCGGGTGCGAGGGAGCGGCTACTTCAGCGACACCGAGTCCAGGGTCGGGTCCTCGTTGAAGTCGTAGCTGAGGTTGGCCCACTTGGTGGTGTTCGCGACGCGCTGCTGGCTGCGGTTCCAAAGCGGGATGAGCGCCAGGTCGTCGCCGATGGCGATCTTCTCGGCCTCCTGGTAGATCTTGTTGCGCGCGGCCTCGTCCTTGGTGCCGGTGGCCTTCGCCAGCAGGGCGTCGAACGCCGGGTTGCTGTAGCGGCCGCGGTTGTCACCCGAGGCGACGTTGGTCACCGGGTCCGCGCTGATCGCGTCGGTGCCGAGCAGCGGGGCCAGGAAGTTGCCGGGGGTCGGGTAGTCGGCGCCCCAGGCCGCGCGGAAGATGCCGGAGGCGTCGGGCGACTTCTCCTTCTCCAGCAGCTCCTTGAACGGGATGCCCTCGGTCTGGACGTCCAGGCCGAGCACGTCCTTCAGCTGCTGGGCCACGGCCTGCACCCAGGCGTCGTGGCCGCCACCGGTGTTGTAGCCGAAGTAGAGCTTCGTCCCGGGGGTCAGGCCGGCCTGCGCGGCGAGCTGCTTGGCCTTCTCCTTGTCCTGCTTGACGCAGCTGGCGCACAGGTCCTTCTGGTACGCGTCGGGGAAGGCCGGCGGCACGAAGGCGGTCGCGGTGGAGCGGAAGCCCTTGAAGACGCCCTTGCCGATGGCGTCCCGGTCGATCGCGTAGGAGACCGCCTGGCGGGCCTCCTTGGTCTTCAGCGGGCCGCTGAAGGTGATCGGCAGCAGGTAGTTGATGCCGTTCGCGTCCCACTCCAGCCACTGGCCCTTGGGCGAGTTGGCGGCCTTGGCGGCGGTCAGCTGCTCGGTGGGGAGGCGGGCCCAGTCGAACTGGCCCGACTGGAAGCCCTGGTACTCCAGGTCGGAGGCGCCGGCCGAGTTCAGGATGGAGATCTCGACCCGGTCGAGGTTGGCCTTCTTCAGGCCGTAGCTGTCGTTGCGGACCAGCGTGATCTTGCTGTTGTGCTGCCAGGGGCCGTCGAGCTTGAACGGGCCGTTGCCGATCGGCTGGTCGTTGTACTCCTTGTTGGTGCCCGCGCCGGCCGCCTTCGGCACCGGGCTGAACACGGTGTGGAAGGTACGGAGGTCGAACTCGCAGTCCTTGGTGGCGAGTTTGACCACCAGGGTGTTGGGGTCGGACGCCGACAGCCCCGAGAAGGTGGGGGCGGTGCCGTCCTGCAGCTCCTTGAAGCCCTCGATCTCGGCCATGTGGTAGGCGACGTCCGAGGCCGCCTCCTTCGCCGAGGCCCGGGTCCAGCCGCGGATGAACGCCTCGGCGTCGACGACCTCACCGTTGCTGAAGGTGGTGCCACTCTTGATCTTGAACGTCCACTGGCTGCAGTCGTCGTTCGGGGTACGGCTCTCCGCCAGGGCATTGGAGAGCTTGCCCTTCGCGTCGACGCTGGTCAGGCCCGTGAACAGGGAGTGGGTGACAAGGGTGCCCTCGGACTCCTGGGTGTTGTACGGGTCGATGGCAGTCGGCTCGACTATGCCCAGTCTGAACGTCCCGCCCTGCTTCGCCGCCCCGGTCGCGCTGGGGGCCGGATTGCCGTCGCCGCTCGTGCCCGACTTCCCGTCATTGCTGCAGGCAGCAGCAGCCATGACGACGGTGGCCGCAAGGGCGGTCCAGCGCATTGTAGTGGTGAGCCTCATTCAACTGCCTCTCGATATAAGGGCTTACGAACGAACGGCAGCCCACGCCTCCCGGGGTGCCGGGCATGGGCAGGTATCAACATCGGGGCCTTTACACCGAGTTGCAGCATGACCCCTGACGCGCGTAGAGCAACTATCGATCAATGGACCCCTCCTGCGGAATCGCCACTACGTCTCTTTTCCATTACATGCTCAGACCAAGTCGTGACAATGCTCGCCAAATTCCGCCATATCATCCCCGGAACGTGCCCCTCCGCTTTCCGCAAATCGGACAACTCCCTCCGGAATGCGGTGAGTTAGGTCGCGTAATACCCGAAAGTCAGTCAGATATGCGACCAGTATTCGGAAGCTTCCGATGCAACGACGAAGGCCAGGGCGCACCCCTCGATCGGAGTGCGCCCTGGCCTCGGCCGGCGGCCGGTGTCGGTCCGGCGGTGTCAGTCCGGCGGCGTCACTGCGCCCTCTCCGCTCTCGCGCTCCGCCGCGAAGTGGCAGGCCGACTCGTGCTTCGCCAGCCCCCCGAGCCAGGAGGGTGCGGCCAGCAGCGGCACCTCGTTCGCGCAGCGCTCCTGCGCCTTCCAGCAGCGGGTGCGGAACCGGCAGCCCGACGGCGGGTTGGCCGGCGAGGGGACGTCCCCGGTGAGGACGATGCGGTCGCGGGACTCCCGTGCGGTCGGGTCCGGCACCGGCACCGCGGACAGCAGGGCCTGGGTGTACGGGTGGGTGGCGTGGTCGTAGATCTCCAGGTCGGTGCCGATCTCGACCATCTTGCCGAGGTACATCACGCCGACCCGGTCGGAGATGTGCCGGACGATCGAGAGGTCGTGCGCGATGAACATGTACGACAGGTTGAACTCGGTCTGGAGCTGCTCCAGCAGGTTGATCACCTGCGCCTGGACGGACACGTCGAGCGCCGACACCGGCTCGTCGCAGATGATCACCTCCGGCTTGAGCGCCAACCCCCGCGCGATGCCGATGCGCTGGCGCTGACCGCCGGAGAACTGGTGCGGATACCGGTTGATGTACTCCGGATTGAGCCCCACCACGTCCAGCAGATCCTGAACCGCCTTGCGACGGTCGCCCTTCGGCGCCACCTCCGGATGGATCTCGTACGGCTCGCCGATGATGTCGCCCACCGTCATCCGCGGGTTCAACGAGGTGTACGGGTCCTGGAACACCATCTGGATGTTGCGCCGCACCGCCTTCAGACCCGCACCCGACAGCTTCGAGATCTCCTGGCCCTTGAACTTCACCGAGCCGGCGGTGGCCGGCTCCAGGTTCATCAGGACCTTCGCCAGGGTCGACTTGCCGCAGCCGGACTCGCCGACGATGCCCAGCGTCTCGCCCTGGACGAGGTCGAAGGAGATGCCGTCGACGGCCTTCACCGCGCCGACGTGCTTCTTGAAGAGCACGCCCTTGGTGAGCGGGAAGTGCTTGACCAGATCCCGGACTTCGAGGATCGGCTCGCCGCGCGGCACCGGCTGCGCGAAGGCGATCTCCTCCGGTACCAGTGCGCCCAGGGGGCTGGCCCCGTTAGCCATGGAGGGTCTCCTTCCAGAAGAAGCAGGCGCTGCCCCGGCCGGCCAGCTCCTTGCCGTCGTCCTCGGTGACGGGGAACAGCTTCGGCACCTCGGCCCGGCAGATGTCCTGGGCCCGCGGACAGCGCGGGTTGAACGCGCAACCCGGCGGGATCCGCAGCAGGTTGGGCGGCAGGCCCTTGATCGCGTAGAGCTCCTGGCCCTTCTGGTCCAGACGCGGGATCGAGTCGAGCAGCCCCCTGGTGTAGGGGTGCGCCGGGTTGGCGTACAGCTCGTGCACGGGGGCCGTCTCGACGATCCGGCCGGCGTACATCACCGCGATCTTGTCGGCCACGTCGGCGACCACACCGAGGTCGTGGGTGATCAGGATCAGCCCCATGTGGAACTCGGCCTGCAACTCCGCCAACAGGTCCATCACCTGCGCCTGGACGGTGACGTCCAGCGCCGTGGTCGGCTCGTCCGCGATGATCAGGTCCGGCTCCAGCGCCAGCGCCATCGCGATCATGATCCGCTGGCGCATACCGCCCGAGAACTGGTGCGGATAGTCGTTGACGCGGTCCTTGGCGGCCGGGATACGCACCCGGTCCATCAGTTCGACCGCCTTCGCCTTGGCGACCTTGCGGGAGGCGTTGTGGTGGGCGCGGAACATCTCGCCGAGCTGGAAGCCGACGGTCAGCACCGGGTTGAGCGAGGACAGCGCGTCCTGGAAGATCATCGCGATCTTCTGGCCGCGGATCCTGCGCCGCTCCTCCTTGCTCATGGTCAGCATGTCCTGGCCGCGGAACCGGATCTCGCCCTGCGGGATCCGGGCCGGCGGCATGTCCAGGATGCCCATGATCGCCTGCGCGGTGACGGACTTGCCCGAGCCGGACTCCCCCAGGACGGCGAGCGTCTCACCCGCGCTGACGCTGTAGCTGACGCCGTTGACGGCCTTGGCGACGCCGTCCCGGGTCACGAACTCGACGTGCAGGTCCCGCACGTCGAGCAACGGCCCGTCGAACGGGGCCGACCGCTCGGGCTTGGTGGTGTCGACAGCAGTGCTCATGGTGCGTCCCCTCGCTCAGCGCAGCTTCGGGTCGAGGGCGTCGCGCACCGCATCGCCCAGCATGATGAAGGCCAGCACGGTGATCGACAGCGCGGCGGCCGGGAAGAACAGGACGAACGGGGCGGTCCGGATCACCTTCTGGGCGGAGGAGATGTCGATGCCCCAGGAGATCGTCGGGTCCTGCAGACCGATGCCCAGGAAGCTCAGCGTCGCCTCGGTGGCGATGTACCCGCCGAGGGCGATGGTGGCGACCACGATCACCGGGGCGATCGCGTTCGGCAGGATGTGCCGGAACATCAGGCGTCCGGTGCCGGCCCCCAGGGCCTTCCCCGCCACCACGTAGTCGGCCTGCTTGACGGTCAGTACGGCGCCGCGCATCACGCGGGCGATCTGGGTCCAGCCCAGGACGGCCAGCGCGATGACCACGCTCCACACCGTCCGGGCGGAGAAGGCGCCCAGCAGCACCAGCGCGCCGAGCAGCAGCGGGATGCCGAAGAAGATGTCGATGATCCGGGAGATCACCGCGTCGACGGCGCCGCCGAAGTAGCCGGCGACCATTCCGGTGAGGCCGCCGAGGATGGTGACGGCGGCGGTCACGCAGATGCCGACCGTGATGGAGGCCCGGGCGCCGTAGACCACCCGGGCGTAGATGGAGCGCCCCTGGCCGTCGTAGCCGAACCAGCCGCCGCCGAAGAAGTCCGTCCAGTCCGGCCGCTTGAGGTAGTTGTTGACCAGGTCGGCGGCGCGCGGATTGGTGTCCGTGAACAGCCCGGGGAAGATCGAGACGATCACCAGCAGCACGATCAGCACGGCCGAGACGAGGAAGATCGGCCGCCGCCGGAGGTCCCGCCAGGCGTCGCCCCAGAGGCTGCGGGCCTCTTCGCGCTTGACCGGGTCCGGCTCGATCAGCGTTTCTTCCTCGACCGCCCGGCCCTGCTCGCCGGCGTAGTCCAGGTGGTCCAGGCCCGGCTTGGGGTGACGCTCGAATCCGCTCTCGTCGTGAATGTCAGGCATACCGGATCCTCGGGTCCAGGACCGCGTAGAGCAGGTCCACGATGAGGCTGGCGACGAGGTAGACGATCACCAGGACGGTCACGATGCCGACCACGGTGGGGCCTTCCTTCTGGTTGATCGCCCGGTAGAGGACGTTGCCGATGCCCTGCACGTTGAAGATGCCCTCGGTGACGATCGCGCCGCCCATCAGGGCGCCCAGGTCGGTGCCCAGGAAGGTGACCACCGGGATCAGCGAGTTCCGCAGCAGGTGGCGGGTGATGATGGTCCGACGCGGCAGGCCCTTGGCGGTGGCCGTGCGGATGTAGTCGGCCCGCAGGTTCTCGCCGATGGACGTCCGGGTGAGCCGGGCGACGTACGCCAACGAGAGTGAGCCGAGGACGACGGCGGGCAGGATCAGTTGGGACAGGTCCGTGGAGTCCTGCACGGTCGGGGTGACCCAGCCCAGGTTGGTGGCGAAGATCGTCTGGGCGATGTAGGCGAGCACGAAGACCGGGATCGAGATCACGATCAGGGTGAAGATCAGCACCAGGGTGTCCGGGATGCTGCCGCGCCGCAGGCCGGACACCAGGCCGAAGGCCAGGCCGACGACCAGCTCGAAGGCGAAGGCCATCAGCGCCAGCCGGATGGTCACCGGGAACGCGGCCGCCATGATGTCGGTGACCGAGCGGCCGGTGAAGCTCGTCCCGAAGTCACCCTGGAACAGGTTGCCCATGTAGTGCAGGTACTGCTTCCAGAGCGGCTGGTCCAGGTAGTACTGGTGCCGGAGGTTGGCCACCACCGCCGGGTCCGCGGCCTTGTCGCCGAACAGTGCGGCGATCGGGTCGCCCGGCAGCGAGTAGACCATCAGGAAGATCAGGAGTGTCGTGCCGAAGAACACCGGGATCATCTGCAGCACTCGCCTGAGTACGTAGCTGCCCATCGCGCCTCCTTCCTAGAGGACTGATTGCCTGGGCCCCGCCCCCCGTGCGGGGAGGGCGGGGCCGGCGGGGTGTGGGCACCCCTCCTGCCCGACGGGCCCCTCCCGGGCCGGGGAGGGAGGGCGAGGAGGAAGGATCAGCCCTTGACCTCGACCTGGGTCCAGGCCGGGTTGCCGAAGGAGTCGAATTCCACGTTCTGCACGTTGGTGGAGTAGCCCGAGTTCGTGCGGTAGTACCAGAGCGGGATGGCGGGCACGTCCTGCGCGAGGACCTTCTCGGCCTGCTGGTAGCCGGTGATGGTGTCCTGCAGGGTGGCCGCCTGGTCGGCCTGGTTGGCCAGCTGGTCGAACTGCGGGCTGCTGTAGCCGAAGTCGTTGGACGCGGCACCGGTGCGGTAGACGTCGGCGAGGAAGTTCACGTTCAGCGGGTAGTCCTGCACCCAGCCGGTACGGAACGCGCCATTGATGGTGTGCCCGGTGATGGCGGCGCGGGCGGTCTTGAAGTCGGTCTTCGGGTCGCCCGCGCACTCCACGCCGGTGGCCTGGCGGATCGAGTTGCAGACCGCGTCGACCCACTCCTTGTGACCGCCGTCGGCGTTGTACGTGATCTTGATCGAGCCGCCCGGGACCCCGCCGCCCTCGGTGATCAGCTGCTTGGCCTTGGCCGGGTCGAACTTGCAGACGTCGCCGCAGGCCGCGGCGTCGTAGCCCTGCACGCCCTCCGCCACCCAGGCGGTGGCCGGCTTGCGGGAGCCCTGGAGCACCGTCGTGGTGATGGTGTTGCGGTCGATCGCCATCGACAGGCCCTGGCGCACCTTGGCCTTGTCGGCGCCGGCCCACTCGGGCTGGTAGAGCGTGAAGCCGATGTTCTGGATGGCGCCCTGCGGGGCGTCGATGGCCCGGTCCCCGAGGTCGGTCTTGTAGGTCGCCAGCGCCGACGGCGGGACCTGGTCCATCACGTCCAGGTTGTTCGACTGCAGGTCCGCGTACGCCGCCTCCGCGGTGGTGTACATCTTGAAGACGATCCCGCCGTTCTTCGCCGGGTCCACGCCCTTGTAGTCCGCGTACGCCTTCGTCACGACCTGCGAGTTGTGGTCCCAGCTGACGAACTGGTACGGCCCGTTGCCGATCGGCTTCTGGCCGAAGCCGGCCGGGTCGCTGTAGAAGGAGTCCGGCAGCGGCGAGAAGGCCGGGTAGCCGAGCTTGTACTCGAAGTACGACACCTTGTTGTTCAGCTTGATGGTGAAGTGCGTGTCGTCGACGACCACCAGGCCGGACATCTTGGTGGTGGTCGGAGCGCCGTTCTCCGGGTGGACGTCCTTGTAGCCCTGGATGTCGGAGAACCAGGAGCTGTTGATCTGGTTGTTGGTCGTCGTCGCGGCCCAGTTCCAGGCGTCCACGAAGTTCTTGGCCAGGACGGGCGTGCCGTCGTGGAAGGTCCAGCCGGTCTTCAGGGTGACGGTGAAGTTCTGCGCGTCACTGGTGTCGATCGACTCCGCCACCTGCATGCGGATCTCCGCGTTGGACGGGTTGTAGTCGACCAGGCCACGGAACAGGTTCTGGATGATGCGACCACCGCCGACCTCGTTCGCGTTCGCCGGCTGGAGCGGGTTCTGCGGCTCGCTGCTCTGGTAACTGAACGTCTTGGTGGCGTCGGACGAACTACTGCCGCCTCCCCCGCTGCTGCCACAACCGCTGGCCACCAGGGCCACGGATGTCGCAGCGGCGAGGACCCATCGAACGCGGGGGGTGGCTGCGGGCATGGAGGTCCCTCCTCAGGGTGTGTGTCGCATCACACCCCATGAGAAGCGCGCGGCTACGGCGGCGCGACCCGGATACGGCCGGATGGGTGCAGCCGAGCCACCGTCAGGTGCAGGACCGGCCGCCGGCAGGACTGAACGGACCGGGCAGCGGAAAACCGAGGGACCCGCAGCACCGTGCTGCGGGTCCCTCGGTCAGGATTGCCTTCGGCCGGTACGGCCCTCGGTCAGGCGGCGGCGCCCGCCATCACCTGGGCGAAGTGGCACGCGGAGTCGTGCGAGGCCGGGCCCTTGAGCAGCTCCGGTGCGGCCAGCAGCGGCACCTCGGTCGCGCAGCGGTCCTCCGCCTTCCAGCAGCGGGTGCGGAACCGGCAGCCCGACGGCGGGTTGGCCGGCGACGGGATGTCACCGGAGAGGATGATCCGCTCGCGGCCCTCGCGGCCGGTCGGGTCCGGCACCGGTACGGCCGACAGCAGCGCCTGGGTGTACGGGTGGGTGGCGTGCTCGTAGATCTGCTCGTCGGTGCCGATCTCGACCATCTTGCCGAGGTACATCACGCCGACCCGGTCGGAGATGTGCCGGACGATCGAGAGGTCGTGCGCGATGAACATGTACGACAGGTTGAAGTCGCTCTGGAGCTGCTCCAGCAGGTTGATCACCTGCGCCTGGACGGACACGTCGAGCGCCGACACCGGCTCGTCGCAGATGATCACCTCGGGCTTGAGCGCGAGGCCGCGGGCGATGCCGATGCGCTGGCGCTGACCGCCGGAGAACTGGTGCGGATACCGGTTGATGTACTCCGGGTTCAGCCCCACCACGTCCAGCAGATCCTGAACCGCCTTGCGGCGGTCGCCCTTCGGCGCCACCTCCGGATGGATCTCGTACGGCTCGCCGATGATGTCGCCCACCGTCATCCGCGGGTTCAACGAGGTGTACGGGTCCTGGAACACCATCTGGATGTTGCGGCGGACGGCCTTGAGGGCACTGCCCGACAGGCGGGAGATGTCCTCGCCCTTGAACAGGACCTGCCCGGAGGTGGCCTGCTCCAGGTTCATCAGGACCTTGGCCAGGGTCGACTTGCCGCAGCCGGACTCGCCGACGATGCCGAGCGTCTCGCCCTGCTGCAGTTCGAAGCTGATGCCGTCGACCGCCTTGACCGCGCCGACCTGCTTCTTGAAGAGGATGCCCTGGGACAGCGGGTAGTGCTTGACCAGGTCCTTGACCTCCAGGATGGGCTCAGCCATGGAGGGTCTCCTTCCAGAGGTGGCAGGCGCTGCTGCGGCCGGCGATCTCCGCGCCGTCCCGGTCCGTCACCTGGTGCAGGGCCGGGATCTCCGTCCGGCACAGGTCGGTGGCCACGTCGCAGCGCGGGTTGAACGCACAGCCGGCCGGCACCTTGAGCAGGTTCGGCGGCAGGCCCTTGATCGCGTAGAGCTCCTGGCCCTTCTGGTCCAGGCGCGGGATCGAGCGGAGCAGGCCCTTGGTGTACGGGTGCGCCGGGTTGGCGTACAGCTCGTGCACGGGGGCGGTCTCGACGATCCGGCCGGCGTACATCACGGCGATCTTGTCCGCGACGTCGGCGACCACGCCGAGGTCGTGGGTGATCAGGATGAGACCCATGTTGAACTCGGCCTGCAGCTCCGCCAGCAGGTCCATCACCTGGGCCTGGACGGTGACGTCCAGCGCCGTGGTGGGCTCGTCCGCGATGATCAGGTCCGGCTCCAGGGCCAGCGCCATCGCGATCATGATGCGCTGGCGCATACCGCCGGAGAACTGGTGCGGGTAGTCGCCGACGCGCTGCTTCGCGGCCGGGATGCGCACCCGGTCCATCAGCTCGATGGCCTTCGCCTTCGCCTCCTTGCGGGAGGCGCCCTGGTGCACCCGGAACATCTCGCCGAGCTGGTAGCCGACGCTCAGCACCGGGTTGAGCGAGGACAGCGCGTCCTGGAAGATCATCGCGATCTTCCGGCCGCGCAGCCGGCGCCGCTCCTCGTTGCTCATCTTGAGCATGTCCTGGCCGCGGAAGAGGATCTCACCGGAGGTGATGCGGCCCGGCGGCATGTCGAGGATGCCCATGATGGTCTGCGCGGTGACGGACTTGCCGGAGCCCGACTCACCGAGGACCGCGAGGGTCTCGCCGGCCGCGACCGAGTAGTTCACGCCGTTGACGGCCTTGGCGATGCCGTCCCGGGTCACGAACTCGACGTGCAGGTCCTTGACCTCCAGCAGCGGGGTGCCGGGGGCGAGGCGCCCGCTCGCCGGGGCGGTCTCAGGTTCAGTGACGGTGGTCATGATGCGTCCGCCTCTCAGCGCAGCTTCGGGTCGAGGGCGTCGCGGACCGCGTCGCCGAGCATGATGAACGCCAGCACCGTGATGCTCAGCATGCCCGCGGGGAAGAACAGCACGAACGGGGCGGTCCGGATCGACTTCTGGGCCGAGTTGATGTCGATGCCCCAGGAGATCGTCGGGTCCTGCAGACCGATGCCCAGGAAGCTCAGCGTCGCCTCGGTGGCGATGTACCCGCCGAGGGCGATGGTGGCGACCACGATCACCGGGGCGATCGCGTTCGGCAGGATGTGCTTCAGCAGGATCCGGCGGGTGCCCGCGCCCAGCGCCTTCGCGGCGGTGACGTAGTCGGCCTGCTTGACCGTGATGACCGAACCGCGCATGACGCGGGCCATCTGGGTCCAGCCGATCGCGGTGAGCGCGAAGACCACGCTCCACACGGTGCGGTCGGTGAAGGCGTTCAGGATCACCAGGCAGCCGAGCAGCAGCGGGATGCCGAAGAAGATGTCGGTGATGCGGGACAGCAGGGTGTCGATCCAGCCGCCGAAGTAGCCGGCCAGCATGCCGACCAGGCCGCCGGTGACGGTCACGGCGACGGTCACGCAGATGCCGACGATGATCGAGGCGCGCGCGCCGTGCACCACCCGGGAGTAGATGGAGCGGCCCTGGCCGTCGTAGCCGAACCAGTCCGCCTGGAAGAAGTGCGTGTAGTTCGGGTGCGTCAGGTAGTGCGTACGCAGGTCGCCGGCGCGCGGGTCCACCGAGCTGAACAGGCCCGGGGCGATCGACATCACGATCAGCACCAGGATCAGCGCGGCCGAGATCAGGAAGATCGGCTTGCGGCGCAGCTCCTCCCAGGCGTCCGAACCGAGGCTGCGGGCCTTCTCGGGCTTGGCCACGGCGTTCTCGGGCGAGCCAGGCTGGGCCGGGATCTTCGCGTTCTTCTCGATCACGTCAGGCATAACGGATCCTCGGGTCCAGGACCGCGTAGAGCAGGTCGACGATCAGGCTGGCGACGAGGTAGACGAGCACGAGAACGATGACGAACCCGACGACCGTCGCGCCTTCCTTCTGGTTGATCGCGCGGAACAGCGCGTTTCCGACACCCTTGACGTTGAAGATGCCCTCGGTGACGATCGCGCCGCCCATCAGGGCGCCCAGGTCGGTGCCCAGGAAGGTGATGACCGGGATCATCGAGTTGCGCAGGAGGTGGGTGCCGATGATCCGGCGGCGCGGCAGGCCCTTGGCGACCGCGGTGCGCATGTAGTCGGCGCGGACGTTCTCCACGATCGACGTGCGGCTCAGCCGGGCGACGTACGCGAGCGACAGCGAGCCGAGGACGACGGCGGGCAGCAGCAGCTGGCCGAGGTTCATCGAGTCCTGGACGGTGGGCGTGACCCACTTCAGCTGGTCCGCGAAGACCGTCTGGAACAGGTAGCCGAGCACCGGCACCGGGATGGAGATCAGCAGCAGGGTGAGCACCAGGGTGCCCTTGTCCGCCAGCTTGCCGCGCTTCAGGCCGGCCACCAGGCCGAGCGCGACACCGAAGACGATCTCGATGCCGAAGGCCATCAGGGCGAGCCGGATGGTGACCGGCATCGCGTCGGTGATCTCGTCGATCACCTTCGTGCCCCGGAGGGTCTCGCCGAAGTTACCGGTGAACAGGTTGCGCATGTAGTGCAGGTACTGCTGCCAGAGCGGCAGGTCCAACCCGAACTTGTGCTTCAGGGAGGCAAGCTGGGCCGGATCCGGCTGCTTGTCGCCCCACATTGCCCGGACCTGGTCTCCCGGCAGTGCGTACACCATAAAGAAGATGAGCGCGGTCGTACCGAGGAACACCGGGATCATCTGGAGCAGTCGCCTCGCGACAAAGCGCCCCATCATGCCTCCATTGCGTGGTCGGCGCGGAAGCGGCCGGTGCCGGCCCCCTCCCTTGTGGGGAGGGGAGGCCGACACCGGCCGTCGCCTTCACATTGCGTGCCGGGGTGAACTGCTACAGCCCCGGCGGGCCGAGTGGAATCGGCTGATTACTTCTTGACCTCGACCTGGGTGAACACCGGGTCGCCGAAGGAGTCGAACTTGACGTTCTGGACCTTGTTGTCCCAGCCCGAGTTGGTCTTGTAGTACCAGAGCGGGATGGACGGCATGTCCTTGGCCAGGACGGCCTCGGCCTCGCCGTACAGCTCCGTGGTCTTGTCGATGCTGGCGGCCGCGTCGGCCTCCTTGGCGAGCTTGTCGAACTCGGGGCTGGAGTACAGCGAGTCGTTCGCCGAGGCGCCGGTGCCGTAGATGTCACGGAGGAAGTTGGCGTTGATCGGGTAGTCCTGCTGCCAGGCCGAACGCATCATGCTGGTGACCTTGTGACCGTCGATCAGGTCACGCGCGGACTTGAAGTCCGGCTTCGGCTCGCCGATGCACTCCACGCCGGTGGACTGGCGGATCGAGTTGCAGACCGCGTCGACCCACTCCTTGTGACCGCCGTCGGCGTTGTACAGGACGGTGACCTTGTTGTCCGGCACGCCGCCGCCGGCCGCGATGAGCTCCTTGGCCTTCGCGGGGTCGAAGGTGCAGGCCTCGCCGCAGGCGCCCTTCTTGTAGCCGGCCACGCCCGGGGCGACCCAGCTGTCGGCCGCGGCACGCGAGCCGTTGAGGACGGTCTTGGTGATCGTCTCGCGGTCGATGGCCATCGACAGGCCCTGGCGGACCTTGGCCTTCTCCGGGGCCTTCCACGCGTCGTTGTACATGGCGAACGCGATGGAGGTGATGCCACCCATCGGCTGGTCGACCGCGCGGTCGCCCAGGTCCGTCTTGTAGTTGGCGAGGTCGGTCGGGTCGACCTGGTCGAGGACGTCCAGGTTGTCCGAGGTCAGGTCCTTGTAGGCGGCCTCGGCGGCGGTGTAGTTCTTGAAGACGATGCCGCCGTTCTTCGGCTTGTCCAGGCCCGTGTACTTGTCGTACGTGGCGAGGGTGACGGCCTTGTTGTGCTCCCACGAGACGAACTTGTAGGGGCCGTTGCCGATCGGGTTCTCGCCGGCCTTGACCGGGTCGGCGTAGAACGAGGTCGGCAGCGGGGAGAAGGCGGTGTAGCCGAGCTTGTACTGGAAGTACGAGACCGGGGCGCTCAGGTCGATCGTGAAGTGCGTGTCGTCGACGACCTTGAGGCCGGACATCTTGTCCGCGGTCGGGTCGCCGGCCTCCGGGTGCACGGCGTCGTAGCCGGCGATGTCGGAGAACCAGTTGCTGTTGACCTGGTTGTTCTTGGTGTTGGCGGACCAGTTCCAGGCGTCGACGAAGGACGCGGCGGTCACCGGGGTGCCGTCGTGGAAGGTCCAGCCGGACTTCAGGGTCACGCTGTAGTGCTGGGCGTCGGTCGTCTCGATCTTGTCGGCGACCTGGTTGCGCAGCTTGCCGTCCGTGGGGTCGTAGTCGACCAGACCGCGGAAGAGGTTCTTGATGATGCGGCCGCCGCCGACCTCCATGGCGTTCGCCGGCTGCAGCGGGTGCTGCGGCTCACTGCCCTGGTAGCTGAAGACGCCCTGGGCGTTGACCGCGCCGTCGGAGCTGCTGCCGCTGCTGGACGAACCGCTGCCGCAAGCAGTTGCGGCGAGGGCGACAGCAACAGCTGCGACAACCCACTTGGCCTGGCTGGCACCGCGCATCGGTGTGCCTCCTGAAATCCGTGTTTGCAAACGTGGAGAGCACCGGGGGAAGTGGCCGGCGTCATCGCCTGGCCGGTGGTGCTTCCTCGCTCGAGGTTCGGCGCGCACCCCTGCGCGTAACCCTTGCCCGAGCCTGACTCGACCCACTATCCGTCACACACGGAGACGAAAGTGACGAATACGGATCTCAATTAGGTCACATGAACGGTCGGTAAGTTTCGAAAATCGGACATATAAGACATAGCCAGACAGGTACTAAACGGACAGTTCTCATGCACGACGGACTGTCACGTTCGCTCAGCGGACGTTCAGGTGTGATAGAGCACGTTCCGCTCCTACGCGCGTCGACAGCGGTGCGTAGCAGCGGCCGGAAAACAAGAAGGCCGCCACCCCCTCCCCTGCGGGAGGTGGTGGCGGCCTCGGGCGGCTGCCCGGGCGCTACCGGAGCAGCGTCAGTTCTTCTTGGCGCGCGAGGCCGTACGGCCGCGCTCCTTCTGGTCCAGGACGACCTTGCGGATGCGCACGGTCTCCGGGGTCACCTCGATGCACTCGTCCTCGCGGCAGAACTCCAGGGACTGCTCCAGCGAGAGCTTGCGCGGCGGCACCAGGTTCTCGGTGGTGTCGGAGGAGGCCGCACGCATGTTGGTGAGCTTCTTCTCCTTGGTGATGTTGATGTCCATGTCGTCCTGGCGCGAGTTCTCGCCGACGATCATGCCCTCGTACACCTCGGTGGTGGGCTCGACGAACAGCGTGCCGCGCTCCTGGATGCCCATCATCGCGAACGGCGTCACGACGCCCGCGCGGTCGGCCACCAGCGAACCGTTGTTGCGCATCCGCAGCTCGCCGAACCACGGCTCGTGGCCCTCGAAGATGCTGTGCGCGATGCCGGTGCCGCGGGTGTCCGTGAGGAACTGGGTGCGGAAGCCGATCAGACCGCGCGACGGCACGATGAACTCCATGCGGACCCAGCCGGAGCCGTGGTTCGTCATGGTCTCCATGCGGCCCTTGCGGGTCGCCATCAGCTGGGTGATCGCACCGAGGTACTCCTCGGGGCTGTCGATGGTCATCCGCTCGACCGGCTCGTGGGTCTTGCCGTTGATGACCTTGGTGACGACCTGCGGCTTGCCGACGGTCAGCTCGAAGAGCTCCCGGCGCATGGTCTCGACCAGGATGGCGAGCGCCAGCTCACCGCGGCCCTGCACCTCCCAGGCGTCGGGGCGCTCGGTCGGCAGCACGCGGAGCGAGACGTTACCGATCAGCTCGCGGTCCAGGCGGTCCTTCACCATGCGGGCGGTGACCTTGTGGCCCTTGCCGCCCTTGCCGACCAGCGGCGAGGTGTTGGTGCCGATGACCATGGAGATGGCCGGCTCGTCGACCGTGATCAGCGGCAGCGCGATCGGGTTCTCCGGGTCGGCCAGGGTCTCGCCGATCATGATGTCCGGGATGCCCGCGACGGCGCAGATGTCGCCGGGGCCGGCCACCTCGGCCGGCTTGCGGGTGAGCGCCTCGGTCATCAGCAGCTCGGTGATCTTGACGTTCTGGATCGTGCCGTCCCGCCTGATCCACGCGACCTGCTGGCCCTTGCGCAGCTCGCCCTGCTCGACGCGGCAGAGCGCGATACGGCCGAGGAAGTTGTCGGCGTCCAGGTTGGTGACGTGCGCCTGGAGCGGCGCGTCCTCGTCGAAGACCGGGGCCGGGACGTGCTCCAGGATGGTGGAGAAGAACGGCTCCAGCGAGTCGCTGTCGGCCGGCACGGTGCCGTTCTCCGGCTTGGTCATCGAGGCGACGCCGTCACGCGCACAGGCGTAGACGATCGGGAACTCGATCTGCTCCTCGGTGGCGTCGAGGTCCAGGAAGAGGTCGTAGGTCTCGTTGATGACCTCGTCGATCCGGGAGTCCGGACGGTCGGTCTTGTTGATGCAGAGGATGACCGGGAGCTTGGCGGTCAGGGCCTTGCGCAGCACGAACCGGGTCTGCGGCAGCGGGCCCTCGGAGGCGTCGACCAGCAGAACGACCGCGTCGACCATCGACAGGCCGCGCTCGACCTCGCCACCGAAGTCGGCGTGGCCCGGGGTGTCGATGATGTTGATCGTGATCGGCGCGCCACCCTCCTTCGGGTGGTACTTGACGGCGGTGTTCTTCGCGAGAATGGTGATGCCCTTCTCGCGCTCCAGGTCGTTGGAGTCCATCATTCGGTCGTCGAGGTGCTGGTGGGCGGCGAACGCGCCGGCCTGCTTCAGCATGGCGTCGACCAGCGTGGTCTTGCCGTGGTCGACGTGGGCGACGATGGCAACGTTGCGGATGTCATTGCGCGTGGGCATGCGGAGCGGATTCTCCCGGAGTCGTGGGTTACGGCGCCCGGCTGCGTGACGCCGACCTGCGATCCCTGTTGATCGCCGCCGCCCGTTCCGCCTGCTACTACCGGTCCACCCGCCGGGCAGACACGCCACGGCTTCCTCCTATCGTACTGGGAACCACCCAGGTGGGCCGAAACGGGCAGGTAAGGCGGGGCCACGATCACGGGTACGGGACGTTCCCTCCCCGTTCCGCGCCCCGTTCCCCGCCTCGTTCTGCCATCGCCGGAAGCCTGTTCCGGGGGCTCTCCCGCGCCTTCGTCCGCGCCGTCGCCCAGCCCTTGTGGAGGTCACCCAGCCCTTGTGGAGGTCGCTCAGCCCTTGAGGAAGCCGATGTCCTGGTAGCGGGGCCGGGCCAGGCCGTAGGCGCCGGCGCCCGCGACACCCGTGCGGACGGCGACCAGGTCGGGGCGCTGGTAGAGCGGGACGGAGTGGCCGAGCTGCCAGATCCGGGCGTCGGCCTGCTGGAGCAGCTCCGAGCGGGCCGCCGGGTCGAGCTCGGCGGCGGCCCGGTCGAAGAGCCCGTCGATCTCGTCCGTCCCGGTGCGGGCGTAGTTGGAGCCGGTCTGCGCGGCGCCGTCCGGGCCGGGCTGCGGCTTCGCGTACACCGCGCGGCTGTCCGTGGCCGGGGAGCCGGTGGCGGGCCAGGAGAACAGCGCGAGGTCGTAGTCGCCGGTGGCCAGGTGGCCGCTGACGAAGTCGGCGGCGGCCACCGGCTGCGGGCGCACCGTGATGCCGGCCGCGCCGAGATCGGCGGTCAGGGCCTCGGCGGTCCGGCGGGCGGTGGCCGAACCGTCCGTCAGAAGCAGCCCGAGGGTGAGCTCCTGGCCGCCCTTGGAGCGGGCGCCTGAGCCGGCGGCCTTCCAGCCGGCGTCGTCCAGCAGCCGCGCCGCCGGGCCGTCGCCGAGCGCGGCGCTGTTGTCGCGGTAGCCGTCCTGGCCGACCGCGAGCAGGTGGTTCCCGAGGGCGACGGCGGGCAGGCCGAGCGGGGCGAGGGCGGCCTCGGCGGTCCGGTGGCGGTCGACGGCCAGGCCGACGGCGCGGCGGACGACCGGGTCGGTCAGCGGGCCCCGGGTCGCGTTGAGGGTCAGCTCGGTGAGGGCCGGGGCGGCCGCCCGGTGCAGGGTGAGGCCGGGCAGCGCCTCGGCGCGCCGGAGGGCCTGCGCGGACGCGGCGGTCAGGGCGAGCGCGGCCGCGTCGGGCGGCGCGGCCGCGGGCTGGGAGGCGGGCTGGGAGGCGGGCTGGGAGGCGGGCTGGGAGGCCGACGGCGCCGCGGTGGCCCGGTCGACGGTGTCGGTGAGCCCGGCGATGTCGAGTTTGCCCTGGTCGAGGGCGTCCAGGCGGCCGGCGGCCGGGGTGGCGAGGAAGTCGATCCGCTCGGCCTTCGCCGCGTCCCCCCACCACCTGGGATTGCGGACGAGCCCGGCGCGGCCCGCCGCCGGGTCGTAGTCGGCCAGCACGAAGGGGCCGGCCGAGGTGTGGAAGTCCGCGGCGAGCGGCTGGTTGAAGGCCGCCGGGGAGGCGGTCGCGGCGGCCGGGTACAGCGGGCTGAACAGGGCCTGCCACGGGGCGTACGGGTGCTTGAAGGTGACCTTGACCTCGTGGGCGTCGGCGCCCGGGGCGACCGACTCGATCGCGTCGTACCCGGCCGGGCGGGCCGCCCGGTACGCCGGGTCGGCGCCGCTCAGGGCGCTGCGCTGGGCGGTGAAGTCGGCGGCCGAGAGCGGCGTGCCGTCGCTCCAGACGGCCTTCGGGTTGAGCCGGTAGGTGACCACCTGCGGGGTCTGCCCGGGGGGCGTGGACTCGGCGGAGACCAGGTAGTCCGGGTCGGCCACGGGGCGGGCCCGGTCGTCCGGCCGGAAGAGCGAGGGCAGGACGGCCCGGGCGACCAGCTGGGAGTCGGCGGTGGCCTCGGGCTGGTAGACGTTGAGGGTGGCGGGAACCGCGTCCACGGCCCAGCGCAGGGTGCCCCCGTCCGCGGTCAGCTGCCGGTCGGCGGCGCCGATGTCGGAGGCCGCGGGGGCGGCGGCCGGCACCGGGTCGTCGGAGCAGCCGGCGAGCGTGACGGCGAGGAGCAGGGTGGCGGCTGCGGCGGTGGACTGGCGGGCGCGCATGCTCGGCTCCGTCGGGGTGTCGGGTGACCCGGGACCGGGATGGGTCCCCACTCAACGCGACGGTGCGGCGATCCGGGTGCCCGACACGGCAGGCCGGCCGGCGATGCACCCGGGTGGCGGACAGCCCGCCACCGGCCGCAGGGCTCAGAGGCTCAGCTCGAACCAGACGATCTTGCCCTTGGGCGTCCGGCGGCTGCCCCAGCGCTCCGCCAGCAGGCTGACGAGCTGGAGGCCGCGGCCGCCCTCGTCGGTCTCCTGGGCCCGGCGCTGGCGCGGCTGGGCGTAGCCGTCGTCCCAGACCTCGCAGACCACCGTGCGGTCGAGCAGCAGGCGCAGCCGGATGTCGCCCCGGCCGTGCCGGAGCGCGTTCGTGACCAGCTCGCTGACCAGCAGCTCGGTGGTGTCGACCAGTTCGTCCAGGCCGCGCACCAGCAGCCAGCCGCAGGCCAGCTCACGGGCCTTGGCGACCGAGGTGGGCTCGGGCGGCAGCTTCCAGTCGCCCACCGAGTCCTCGGGGAAGGCGTGCACCTTGGCCATCAGCAGGGCGATGTCGTCCTCGCCGTGGTGCGGGTTGAGCTCGCCGAGCACGTGGTCGCAGAGGTCCTCCAGGCCCTTGGTGCCCTCCGACAGGGCGGCCCGGAAGGCCCGCAGGCCCTCGTCCAGCTGGTGCTTGCGGGACTCGACCAGGCCGTCGGTGTACAGGCCGAGCAGGGCGCCGTCCGGGAGGGTCAGCTCGACCTCCTCGAAGGGCTCCCCGCCGACGCCCAGCGGCAGGCCGGGAGCCACGTCGATCATCCGGGCGGGCTCGCCGGGGCTGAGCAGCACCGGCGGGAGGTGGCCGGCGTTGGCGATCGTGCAGCGCCGGGTGACGGCGTCGTAGACGGCGTACACGCAGGTGGCGAGGTAGACCTCGCGGGCCTCCTCGTCGGCGGGCGAGGTGAGCCGGCCGAAGGGGGTGGTGCCGGCGGCCGGCGCGGAGTCGTCACCGAGGTCGCGGGCGATCTCGTCGAGGGCGGTGAGCACCTCGGCGGGGTCGAGGTCGAGCATCGCCAGGGTCCGCACGGCGGTGCGCAGCTGGCCCATCGCGACGGCGGCCCGCAGGCCGCGGCCCATCACGTCGCCGATGACGAGCGCGGTGCGGTTGCCGGGCAGCTGGATGACGTCGAACCAGTCGCCGCCGACCTCGGTGTTGTTGTTGCTGGGCAGGTAGCGGCAGGCGATCTCCAGGCCGCTGGCGGCCGGGTTGCCCGGGGGCAGCAGGCTGCGCTGGAGGATGAGCGCGCGCTCGTGCTCGCGGCGGTAGAGGCGGGCGTTGTCGATACAGACGGCGGCGCGGGCCACCAGCTCCTCGGCGATCGCGACGTCGCGGGCGTCGAACGGCTCGCTGCCGATCGCGCGGGACAGCTGGACCAGGCCGAGCACCTGGTCGCGGGCGACCAGCGGGACGATCAGGGTGGAGCGCAGCAGCGGGTCGGGCCCGGGCTCGGGGACGACGCTGCGGCCGGTGCGCAGTGCTCTGGCGTGCGGGGAGCGGCGCGGGTAGCAGAGCGTGCCGCCGGCTTCGGCGACCGGGAAGCCCGCGACCGAGCCGAGCACCGAGGAGACGCCGCCGACCACGCTGGAGACGGCGACCCGGCGCAGTTCGCCGCAGCCGTCCGAGGCGGACTCGCCCAGCCGGCCGCCGCGCGGGGCGGACTCGCCGACCAGCAGCGCGGTGTAGAGGTCGACGCTCGCGGTGTCGCAGAACGGCGGGACGACGACGTCCAGCAGCTCCTTGGCGGTGGTCTCCAGGTCGAGGGTGGAGCCGATGTGGGCGCTGGCCTCGTTGAGCAGCGCGAGGTTGCGCCGGACGCCGTCGGCCTCGCGCTCGGCGACGTGGCGGCTGGTGACGTCGGAGACCTGCCCGGCGACGCCCATCGGGCGGCCGGCGGCGCCGTCGAGGCGGTACAGCGAGATCGCCCAGAGCCGGTTGCCCTCGGCGGGGACGCCGTGCAGGCGCAGGTCGAAGACCGGTTCGCCGCTGTCCAGCACCTTGCGCAGGGCGACGGACAGGCGGTCCGCCTCGGAGGCCGGGAAGAGGTCGTGCGGGCTGAGGCCCTCCAGGTCGTCCGGGGCGAGGCCGACGCCGGAGGCGAAGGCGTCGTTGACGCGCTGCAGGCGCAGCCGGGCGTCGAACAGGACGAAGCCGGTCGGGGTCTGCCCGAAGACGGCCTCGGAGGCGGCCAGGTCGGTCTCGATCCGGCGCAGCCGGCCGAGGTCGACGGCGAGGCAGGTGGCGCCGGCCGCCGGGAGGGCGCTGTCGGGCATCAGGTAGAGCTCGGCGAGGCCCTCGGCGCCGGTGGCGTCGCGGTAGGGCGCGGTGCCGACCCACTCCTCGCCGGCCAGGATGCTCTCCAGCCGGGCGCGGCCGCGCTGCCACAGCTCGCGGGGCACGAACGCGGTGATCGGGTCGGCGCCGACCGCCTCGCCGGCGGGGAGTCCGAAGAACTCGGCGGCGCGGTCGCTCCACTGGCTGATCCGGCCGTCGGAACCGATCGCGAAGGTGGCGACGCGGATGTAGTCGTAGATCGAGCCGGGCTCGCCGTGGCCCCACCGGGAGCGGTCCGCCGCCGTCGCCCTGGGCAGGCCCGGTGCGGTGGACTGTCCGGGCACGGCGACATGACCGCTGCTGCTCGGCGCGCTCCGCGCCGGGGTGCTGTTCAACGGACCGACCCCTCCAACCCGCGACCGTCCGGATGTCGAGAAGACCGAGTATTCATCATCCAGGGGTGACCGCACACGCCCTCAACATCACAACATCAGATCGGGTGGAGGTTTTTGTTCCACCACCCGCGCAACCACAATGCCACGCTCGCGCCCCCAACCGGAGCGCGCGCCCCCTGCGGCCGCCACCTGGCATGTCATGTCCCGATCTACTCGCGTCACGTCCCGTCCGGCTCCATACCCGGGAGCGCCAGTTCGAACCAGACGACCTTGCCGATCCCCTCGGCCCGGGTGCCCCAGCGCAGCGCCAGGCGGCGGACGAGTTCCAGGCCCCGCCCGCCCTCGTCGGCCTCGGCGGCGTGCCGCTCCTTGGGCGGATCGGGCAGCGGGTCGGAGATCTCCACCAGCAGCGTCCCGCCCAGCGTCAACCGGACGCCGATCGGTGCGCTCGCATAGCGGACGGAATTCGTGACCAGCTCGCTGACCAGCAGCTCGGCGGTGTCGGTGAGCTCCTCGATGGCCCAGTCGGCCAGCGTGGCGCGGACCAGGCGCCGGGCGCGGGAGACGGCGGTCGGCTCGGCCGGCAGCGTCCAGCCGGCGGTCGGGGTGCCGACCTGGCCGTGCCCGAGCCGGGCCAGCAGCAGCGCGACGTCGTCCGGCTCGCGGCCCTGCTCCATGGTGCCGAGGACGGCCTCGCAGGCCTGCTGGATCGACGCGTACGGCGCCTCCAGGACGGTCAGCAGCCGGCCGAGGCCGACGTCCAGGTCCTTGTCCCGGGATTCGACCAGGCCGTCCGTGCAGAGCGCCAGCAGGCTGCCCTCGGGGATCTCCAGTTCGACCGACTCGAACGGGACCCCGCCGACCCCGAGCGGCGCCCCGGACGGCAGGTCCAGGATCCGGCCGTCACCGCCGGGCAGCGCGCCGCCCGTCCTGGTCGGCGCGGCCGTCCCGCGCGGGACGATCAGGACCGGCGGGATGTGCCCCGCCTTGGCGACCACCAGCCGGGCGGTGGCCGGGTCGAAGACGGCGTAGACGCAGGTCGCCAGCAGGGCCTCGTCCGGGCTCTGCGCGAGGTCGTCGGTCAGCTCGTGGACGTGCCGCAGCAGGACGTCCGGCGGGAGGTCGAGGCCCGCCAGGGTCCGGACGGCGGTGCGCAGCCGGCCCATCGTCGCGGCGGCCCGCAGCCCGTGGCCCATCACGTCGCCCACCACCAGGGCGGTGCGGTCGCCCGGCAGCGGGATCACGTCGAACCAGTCGCCGCCGACCTCGGTCCCGCTGCTGCCCGGCACGTACCGGTAGGCCACCTCCACCCCGGTCGGCTGCGGGACCTGCTGCGGGAGCAGGGTGCGCTGCAGGGTGAGGGCCGCGGTGCGCTCCCGGGCGTAGAGGCGGGCGTTGTCGAGCGAGCTGCCGGCCCGGTCGGCGAGCTCCACCGTGAAGGCCAGGTCGTCGCGGTCGAAGCCCTCGCGGTAGCCGGCCCGGCTGACGAGCAGGAGGCCGATCACGATCCCCCGGGCCCGCAGCGGCACCACCAGCATCGCGTGCACGCCCAGGTCGTGGGCGGCCTGCATCTTCGGGTCGCCCGGGTAGGTGACGTCGCTCAGCTCGTCCGCGCCGGAGAGCAGCTCCGGCACACCGGTGCGCAGGACCCGCCCGCAGGCCGAGTCCTCGGCGAAGGTGATCCGGGCCCCCCGGCGGAGCATCACCTCGACCTCCGGGCCGTCCTGGACGGAGGCCGTACCGAGCTGGAGCAGCGAGGTGCGGCGGTCGTGGCCGTGCCGGGGCAGGTCGTCGCCGTGCGCGACGGCCTGCAGCAGGATCACGGCGGCGTGGTCGCTCAGCCGGGGCACCACCGCGCTCGCCAGCTCCTGGGCGATCCGGGACGCGTCCAGCAGGTCGCCGACCCGGGAGCCGAACTCGTTGAGCAGCGAGAGCCGGCGGCGCGCGTGCTCGACCTTCGCCACCGCCCGGTAGCGCTCCGTCACGTCCATCACCGTGCCGGAGATGCCGAGCACCTTCCCCGCCCGGTCGGTCATCCGGCTGTACGAGATCGAGCGGAAGCCGCCGCGCGCCGTCACCGGCGAGGCCAGCGTCACGTCGATGACGGGCTCGCCGGTGGCCAGCACCTGGCGCTGGATCGCGGTGATCTCGTCGGCGGCGCGCTCCGGAAGGGTCTCGCCGGTCGTCCGGCCGACGTGCTCGTCCACGGTGACGCCGTTCATGTCGGCGAGGGTCTGGTTGACGGCCGTGTAGCGCAGATCGATGTCGAGCACGGCGATGCCCAGCGGTGACTGCTCGAACAGCGCGTCGCGCACGGCGAGATCCCGCTCGACCGCCTGGACCGTCGTCGCCTCCGCCAGGGCCACCTGGAGGAACGGCGTGCCGTCGCCGTCCACCAGCAGCGAGATCCTGGTCTCCACCGCGACGCCCCGCCCCTCGCGGTGGCGGATCTCCGCCAGCCCGTGCCACTGCCCGCTGCGCAGCGTCTCCTGGATGGCCGCCCTGGTCCGCGCGACCTGGCGCTCGTCGTCCAGCAGCTCGTCGATCCGGCGGCCCACCAGCAGCTCGCTCGGCCAGCCCAGCAGCTCCTCGGCGGCGGGGCTCCACAGCACCACCCGGGCGGAGGTGTCCAGAATCGCGATGGCCACCTTCACCACGTCGAACAGGCTGCCCTCGGTGTGCCGGCCGAACCGCTCCCGCGCGGGCGCGGCCCCCGGGAACGGCTGGGCCGGACGGCCCCGGGTACCGGGCAGCGGCGGGGCGGCGGCCACGATCGGCAGGGTCGGGCGCGGGCCGGCGTCCACCTCCCTGCGCCGGGCGGCGGGGCCGCCCCGCCGGGCGCTGCGGCGCAGCCGGGCCCGGGCCGAGGCGCCGCCGCCGGCGCGTCCCGGCCCCCGTCGGGGAAGGCCCCGGGCGCGCTGCTCCCCCTCGCCGTTACCCGTACTCGACACCGACGGGGCCTCCGCCTCTCGGGACGCGCACCCCGGCGGGGCGCCGGGGCACAGAATGTCGTGGCCGTTCCCTGGTGATGACCGGCGCTGCCGGTCGGACCCGGCTCACCGATGGTGACGAATGCTGCCGAACAGTGACATACCCAGCAGAAACCCAGGCTATCCCGGCAGCTGGTTCGTCTTTTCCGATTGGCCTACCTGGCCTACAGCGGCAGCGCGTCGCGCTCGGCGAGCAGCCGGGCGACGTGCGGAAGGACCTCGCGGTCGTGGTCCAGCCAGTCGAGGCCGGCGAGTTCGCCCGGGCCGACCCAGCGCAGCTCGGAGTGGTCCTCCAGCGGCTGCGGGTCGCCGGACAGCAGGTCGGCGGCCCAGAACCGCAGCTCCAGCCCCGCGCGGACCGTCCAGCTGCCGGGCAGCCGCCGCAACGCCCTGGCCCGGACGCCCAGTTCCTCCAGCAGTTCGCGCTCCAGCGCCTGCTCCTCGGACTCCCCCGGCTCGGCCTTCCCGCCGGGGAACTCCCAGCGCCCGGCGCATTCGGGCGGGGCGCTGCGCCGGGCGGCGAGCACCCGGCCCCGGTGGATGAGTACGCCGCCGACCACGATCCGGTTGTCCATACGGCGACCCTATGCGGCGCGGCCGGCTACTCGCGCTGACCACGGGCGGCACCGCCGGACCCGGCCTCGCGCTCCACCCAGTAGAGCTGCTTGTGGCCCCGTGCCTCGAACTCGGCGGCCAGTTGCTCGGCCTGCGCCTCGGCCAGTCCGCCGGCCACCAGGTAGCGGTTCCCGTTGTCGTCCTGGCGCATCACGCGGTACTCCGGCGTCCCCATACCCGGGAGGGTAGCGGGCCCGGCCTGCGTGGGGGTCGGGCCGGGCCCGGCCATGACGACGACGCTACGGCGCCCCCGCTACCGGCAGGTACGGTACGGGTTAACAGCAGGTAAGACGGCGCCGCCGGGGCCGCCTCGCCCCGGCGGTCCCGGCTCAGACCTGGAGGTCGCCCGCCTGCTCGCCGGTGGACAGGCCGAGCGCCGCCCGCAGGTCCCTGGCGTCCTCGGACGAGCGGTTCACCAGCCTCATCGCCTTGTTCACCGCCGTGTCCAGCGCCGCGTCGTCGGCGGCGGCCACGGCTGCCTGCCAGGCCGCGAGGGAGTCGTTCTTCCCGGCCAGCATGGCGTCCGCCGGGCCCTTGGCGGCAGCCGGCCAGCTGACCGCTGCCAGCCGGTCGGCCTCGTCCTGGGTGGCCTTGAGCATCGTCGCGGCCCACACACGGTAGTCCTCCGGGGCGTCCTCGACGTCGTCCAGCGGCATCGCGTCGACGGCCTCGTTGAACGGCTTCACGGCCTCCAGGTAGCCGAGCTGGGCCGCACTCAGGGCGGCGCGGTCCGTTCGGACGGAGCCCGAGTGGGTGCCGTCCGGATCCTCGAAGACGCAGGTCAGCAGCGTGTTGGAGGACTTCCAGAGCCCCTTGGTCGGGTACAGGTACGCCTGGGAGACGCCGTCCGGCAGCGCCCAGGCGTCGAGGGCGTACTCGCTGAAGACGGGCGCGCAGAGCGTGTCGGCCGTCCGGCGGATCTCGCTCTCGCCCGGGTAGCCGCCGTCCGTCGCGGCCGGGATCCGGACGGTGCCGGCCACCTCGGAGTGGTGCGGGAGGGTGCAGGACACCTTGGCCACCCAGGCGACCTTCTCGGTGTCCCGGTCATCGCCGGGCGCCGGGTTGTAGCAGTCGCCCCGGGTGAGGTCCTGCCAGGAACTCGTCCCGCGCGGCGCCCACGGCCCGCCGGTCGGGCCCCCCGCCGTCCCGTTCTCGTCGGCGATGATGCCGATGACCAGCAGCAGGGTGAAGATCATCCCGAGGACGGACAGCAGGACACCCGCGACCGCCATCCCCCGGCCCCGGTCGCGCCGCTTGGAGATCTGCACCAGCGAGACGATCCCGAGCACCAGGCCGACCGGCCAGATGCAGGTCAGGCTGGTGACCAGGGAGGCGATGGCGAGCCCGTTGGTCTGCTGCGGCGGGTAGGCGTACGGGCCCTGGTAGCCGGACACCGCGCCCGGGGTGACGGCGCCCCAGCCGGTCGGGGGCGGGGCGCCCCAGGCGGCCTGCGGCCCGGCACCCCCGGCAGGCTGCGGGGCGGCGCCCCAGGCGGGCTGTCCGGCCGCCTGCGGGGGCGCCGGCGCACCGGCGGGAGCGCCGGTCGCCGCACCGGCCGGCGCACCGGTCGGCGGGGCCCACGGGTCGAACTGCTCCGGGGCGGCGGGCCGGGGGCCGGGCGCGGCCGCAGCGGGCTCCGGAGCACCGGGCTCGGGAACCCCGTCCTCGGGGACGCCGGGCTCGGCCTTGGACAGGTTCGGTGACACGTTGGTACTCCCCCGACCCGCCGGGCGCGGGCACCAGTTCGACGGCTGACGGCCGCGCGACTCTATCGGACGGCCACGCCGCCCCCGCACCCGCCCGGCACTCCGTCCGTCCCCGTCCGACCCGCGCCCGCACTGCCCCGGCGGGGCCTCACCCGCGGGCCAGCACCTCCCCGTGCAGCACCGCGAACCAGCCGTCCTCCGCGGCCGCCCACTCCCGCCAGGCGGCCGAGATCCGCTCCAGGCCGTCCCGGGTGGCGAAGCCCTCGGCCAGGGCCGCCCCGGCGATGGCCGACTGCAGGATGCGGTCCGCCCACATCCCGCCCCACCAGGCCCGCTGCTCCGGTGTCGTGTACGTCCAGGTGGAGGAGCCGGCCTCGATGTCGGTGAAGCCCGCCGCCCGGGCCCAGGACAGCAGCCGCCGGCCGGCGTCCGGTTCGCCGCCGTTGGCACGGGAGACCCGCTGGTACAGCGCCGCCCACTCGTCCAGGCCGGCCGGCTGCGGGTACCAGGTCATCGCCGCGTAGTCGGCGTCCCTGGCGGCGACCGTGCCGCCCGGCGCCGTGACCCTGCGCATCTCGCGCAGCGCCGCCACCGGGTCAGCGACGTGCTGCAGCACCTGGTGGGCGTGCACCACGTCGAACCCGCCGTCGGGGAAGCGCAGTTCGTGGACGTCCGCGACCTCGAACACGACGTTGTCCAGACCGCGCGAGGCGACGTACCCGGCGGCCTGCTCCAGCACCTGGGCGGAGGTGTCCACCGCGACCACCCGCCCGGCCGGGCCGACCAGCTCGGCCAGGTCGGCGGTGATGGTGCCGGGCCCGCAGCCGACGTCCAGCAGGGTCTGTCCGGGGCGCAGTGCGGGCAGCAGGTAGGCCGCCGAGTCGGCCGCCGTGCGGGAGCGGTGCGAGCGCAGCACCGACTCCTGGTGGCCGTGGGTGTAGGCGTGCTGATGGTCGGTCATGGGACTCCCCCTCGGGTCGGGGCCGGATTCTGCGACGGCTCCGACGCTACTCCGCGTCTCGGACTCTGAGAATATTCGTCTCGCATGTAGAGACGATTTTCACATCGACTACATCCGGCGGGCAGTCGTACGGAAGAATCGGGGCATGGGAAAGACCTACGAACGGATCGACGGCAGGCTGCGCGAATTCATCGAGAGCCAGCCGGTGTTCTTCGCCGCGACGGCGCCGCTGGCGGGCGACGGCCATGTCAACGTCTCCCCCAAGGGGCGCTCCGGCACCCTGGCCGTCCTCGACGAGCTCACGCTGGCGTACCTGGACTTCGGCGGCAGCACCGCCGAGACCATCGCCCACCTGCGCGAGAACGGGCGGATCACCCTGATGTGGTGCGCCTTCACCGGGCCGCCCACCGTGGTGCGGGTGCACGGTCGCGGCGAGGCCGTCTACCGCGACGACCCGCGCTTCGCCGGCCTGCTCGGCCACTTCGACCCGGCCGCCGACGGCGGCGGCCTGCGGGCGGTCGTCCTCGTCCACGCGGAGCGCGTCAGCGACTCCTGCGGCTTCGCCGTCCCGCTGATGGACTTCCGCGAGGACCGCGACCTGCACAACAACTTCTTCGACCGCAAGAGCGAGCCCGAGTTCGCGGCGTACTGCGAGGGCAAGGACCACGTCGGCACCAGCATCGACGGCATGCCCGCACTGCCTCTCCCGCTGCCGCCGCGCCCGCCGCACCCGCAGGCCGTCTGAGCGCCTACCGTCCGGGCGCATGCGGGTGCCCCCGCCGGAGTCGCTCCGGCGGGGGCACCCGTACTTCCGTGACTACGGGTTGACGGTGAACCAGGTCGAGCGGGACTTCTTCCACTCGGGGTGGGTCAGGTCCTTGGCCTCGGTGCCGTCGTTGTACAGGTCGGCCGAGCCGTCGTCCGTGATGAGCTGCACCCGGGCGCCCGGGACGGTCAGGTCCGGGACGTCCACCACGGCCTCCCAGCCGCCGGCGTCGCTGGTCGGCAGGTCGAGCAGCTTCACCGGCGCCGAGGCGGCGAGGCCGTCCCAGCGGTAGAGCGCGTACGGGTCGGAGTTGTCGTCGGCGGCCCAGGAGCCGGCCACGATCAGGTACTGCCCGGCCGCGTTGCGCCGGATGTCGCGCACGGACAGCCCGCCGAGGTTCAGCTCGATCGGCGTACCGAACGTCGCGTGCACCGAACCGCCCGGCAGCTGGTTGAAGTTGGTGACCGGCACCAGCAGCGCCTTGCCGTTGGTGACGGCCGGCGCCAGCGGGGCGCGGAAGCCGACGAACGCGGTGGTGGTGCTGCCCGGGGCGAACTCCAGGCCCTCGACGTTGAAGCCGTCGATCTGCTTGGGGATCTCGCCGGCGGCGGCGCCGGCCGCGAAGCCGTAGTGGTTGCCGTTCGCCTTGTCCCAGGCGATCAGGTCGTCCCGCAGGCCGGTGTACTTGCCCGCGAGGGTGAGCTGGGTGGCCGAGCCGGAGCCGGTGACCGTGGTGGCGAAGACGGTGCGGCGGTCGGCCTTGATCTCGCCGTCCTTGTTGTTGCCGAGCGAGCCCGTCCAGTAGATGGTGTTGCCGACCCGGGTCGCGCCCTCGATGTCGATCTCCTTGGAGACACCGAGCGCCGAGCTGAAGTCCCAGGTGCGGACGGGCGCGCCCGAGGCGTTGCGGTCGTACAGGCGCAGCACGTTGGACTCGTCGTCCGCCACCACGATGTAGCCGTTGCCGGCGTCCACCGCCGCCGAGGCGTCGCTCGACCCGGTCAGGTAGCGCGCGTCGGCGGAGAACTGGACGGCGGCGGAGGCCGCGTAGTGCAGCGTCTTGGTGGCCGTCTTGCCGCCGAGGCCGGTGACCTTGACGGTCAGGTCGGTGTAGCCGACACCCCGGGCCGCCACGGTGAGGGTGCGGGTGCCGGTGGTGCCGGCGACCGTGACGTCCGTGGTCTTCGCGACCGTGGTCTTCGTGCTGGCCGAGGCCGCGACCGTCAGCGCGGAGACGTCGGCGCCGCTCTGCGCGATCGTCACGGTGACGGTCGGGTCGCCGGTCGCGCCGACCGCGCCGGAGAGGTAGGTCGCCGAGAGCGCGATGGTGGGGGTGCCGTAGGTCACCGCGAACGCGGGAGCTGCGGGGAGAGCGATGGCGGGCAGTGCGGCGGCCAGGGTGAGCGCGGCGGCGAGACCGAGCGGACGGCGCGGGTACGACACTGGTGGGGCCCTTCTACGGCGAGGCGGTGCGGGACCGGACCAGGTTGCTGCCCCCGGGCGAACGCCGCCCCTACAGAACCGCACGCCTGGACGAACGCTGGCCCTCCGCCGGTAGCCGCCGGTACCCGCCGGCCGCGCCGCGACGGCGACGTACCGTTGGCGGTGCCCCCGAAGGAGAACGGATCCAGCCAGATGGCCCCCTCCCGCCCGTACGTCCTGCTGAGCGCCGCCATGTCGCTCGACGGGCACCTCGACGACACCTCTCCGGACCGGCTGCTGCTCTCCAACCCGGCCGACTTCGACCGGGTGGACGAGCAGCGCGCCGGCTGCGACGCGATCCTGGTCGGCGGCAACACGCTGCGCACCGACAACCCCCGCCTGCTGGTCAACGACCCGGCCAGGCGGGCCGCCCGGGTCGCGGCCGGGCAGCCCGCGTACCCGCTGAAGGTGACGCTCAGCGCGAGCGGCAGGCTCGACGCCGGCCTGCGGTTCTGGCACACCGGCGGCGCGAAACTGGCCTACACGACGGACGCCGGCGCACTCGGCCTGCGTCCGGCACTGGACGGCCTGGCGGAGGTGGTCGCGCTGGGGCCGGAGGTCGGGCTCGGCCCGGTGCTGGACGACCTCGGGGCCCGCGGGGTACGGCGGCTGATGGTCGAGGGCGGCGGCAGCGTGCACACGCAGTTCCTCGCGCAGGGTCTCGCCGACGAACTGCAGCTGGTGGTGGCCCCGCTGCTGGTCGGCCAGGCGGCGGCGCCGCGGTTCGTGAACCCGGCCGGCTTCCCCGGCGGGCCGGCCCGGCGGATGCGGCTGCTGGAGGCACGTACGGTGGGGGACGTCGTCCTGCTCAGGTACGCCCCGAAGGAGCCCGCCCCATGACCGCCGGCCAGCCGACCCCCGGCCACCCCGCCAGCCCCGGCCCCGCCGGTCCCGCCGGTCCCGCCGGCCGCAGGGCCGCCGACCTCGCGCTGCTCGGCCGCGCCGTCGAGCTGTCGAGGCTGTGCCCGCCGTCGGCGACCGCCTTCTCGGTGGGCGCGGTGATCGTCGGCGCCGACGGCGGGATCCTCAGCGAGGGGTACAGCCGGGAGGCCGACGCACTGGACCACGCGGAGGAGGCGGCCCTCGCCAAGCTCCCCGCCGGGGACGCACGGCTGCGCGGGGCGACGATCTACAGCTCGCTGGAGCCCTGCGGGCAGCGCGCCTCGCGGCCGCTCACCTGCTCGCAGCTGATCATCGCGGCCGGGATCCCCCGGGTGGTGGTGGCCTGGCGCGAGCCGGACCTCTTCGTCACCGGCTGCCAGGGCACGGCGCTGCTGGAGGCCGCCGGGATCGAGGTCGTGGAGCTGCCGGAGGCCGCCGCGGCGGCCAGGTCGGTCAACGCGCACCTGCTCGGCTGAACCGTTCCCGGCCATTTGTTTGTACCCTTGAGGAACAAATGGTTCGAACCACCGAGGAGCCCCGCCGTGCCCGCCATCACCGAACTGTCCACCCGCGCACTGCTGCTGGACATGGACGGCACCCTGGTCAACTCCGACGCCCCCGTCGAACGCTGCTGGCGCCGCTGGGCCGCTGAGCACCGGCTCGACGGTGACACCGTGATGGGTGTCGTGCACGGCCGCCAGGGTCACCTCTCGATGGCCATCCTGCTGCCGGACCGCCCGATGGAGCAGAACCTCGCGGAGAACCGCCGGATGCTCGCCGAGGAGACCGCCGACACCGACGGCATCGTCCCCGTGCCCGGCGCGCCCGCCTTCCTGGCCGCGCTGACCGGCCTGCCGCACGCCCTCGTCACCTCCGCCGCCGAGCCGCTGGCCCGCGTACGGATGGCCGCTGCCGGCCTCGCCCTGCCGCCCGTCCTGGTCACCGCCGAATCCGTCGGCGCCAGCAAGCCCGACCCCGAAGGCTTCCTCAAGGGCGCCGCCGCCCTCGGCTTCGCCCCCGCCGACTGCGTCGTCTTCGAGGACTCCGAGGCCGGCATCACGGCCGGCCTGGCCGCCGGCATGCGGGTGGTCGGCATCGGCCCCCGCGCCGCCGCCCACACCCCGACCGTCCAGGTCGACTCGCTGGAGCAGGTCCGGGTGCTCGCCGGCGCCGACGGCACGCTGACCCTGCGGATCGGCTGACGCCGGCCGGCCGGGCCGGCCCGAGAAGCGCCGGAGGGGCGCTCTCGTTCTTGTCCTCTGGTCCCGTCGGGTCAATGACGAGCACCGCTCGACCTACAAGGTCACCGAGGACTCGCTCCTGGTCGCCCGGTGCCGCTACTACTACGAGAACTGAGCCGAGGCCGCCCACCCGCTGCGCGCGGGACGGGCGGCCTTTCCGCAGCTGGTCTAGACGTTGAAGCGGAACTCCACCACGTCGCCGTCCTGCATGACGTACTCCTTGCCCTCGATCCGGGCCTTGCCCTTGGAGCGGGCCTCGGCGATGGAGCCGCAGGTGACGAGGTCGTCGAAGGAGATGATCTCGGCCTTGATGAAGCCCTTCTGGAAGTCGGTGTGGATCACACCGGCCGCCTCGGGGGCGGTGGCGCCCTTCTTGATCGTCCAGGCGCGGGTTTCCTTGGGACCGGCGGTGAGGTAGCTCTGCAGGCCGAGGGTCTCGTAGCCGACGCGACCGAGGGTGGCCATGCCGGTCTCCTCCTGGCCCATGGACTGGAGGAGTTCGAGGGCCTCGTCCTCGTCCATGCCGATCAGCTCGGACTCGATCTTCGCGTTGAGGAAGATCGCCTCGGCGGGAGCGACCAGGGCGCGCTGGGCGTCCTTGAACTCCTCGTCGGTGAGCTCGTCCTCGTCCACGTTGAAGACGTAGAGGAACGGCTTGGTGGTGAGCAGGTGCAGCTCGCGGACCGAGGAGGAGTCGAAGCCGGCCTCGAAGAGGGTCCGGCCCTCCTCCAGGATCTTCTGGGCGGCCTCGGCGGCGGCCAGCGTGGCGGCCGACTCCTTCTTGAGGCGCGACTCCTTCTGGAGCCGGGGCAGCACCTTCTCGATGGACTGGAGGTCCGCGAGGATCAGCTCGGTGTTGATGGTCTCGATGTCGTCCTTGGGCGAGACCTTGCCGTCCACGTGCACCACGTCGGGGTCGACGAAGGCCCGGATGACCTGGCAGATCGCGTCCGACTCCCGGATGTTCGCGAGGAACTTGTTGCCCAGGCCCTCGCCCACCGAGGCGCCGCGGACGATGCCCGCGATGTCCACGAAGTCGACCGTCGCCGGGAGGATCCGCTGCGAGCCGAAGATCTCGGCGAGCTTGTTCAGGCGCGGGTCCGGGACGCCCACGACGCCGACGTTGGGCTCGATGGTGGCGAACGGGTAGTTGGCCGCCAGCACGTCGTTCTTGGTCAGGGCGTTGAAAAGGGTCGACTTGCCGACGTTCGGCAGGCCGACGATTCCGATCGTGAGCGACATGAAGCGCAGTCCCGTGGGCTCGGAGGGAGTGGAGCGGCCACCGTACGGGCCGATCCCCCAGTCTACGGGCAGGTGCTCACCCGGCCGGTTCGGGCTCCGGGAACTCCGGCCCTGCCCCGAGGGCGCCGCCCGCCGCACTCCCCCGGACCGTACTGACGGACCATCATAGGACTACGCCGGACGGAGACACGGGGCAAGCTCCTGGCCGCCCATTACACAGTGTGGCGTTGATCGGACCGTACGTTGGGCTGGTGGAGCAGAGCATCCGTACCCAGCCGCCAGGGCCCAGACGCCGACCGCCCAACGGCGGCGCCGGGGCCGCCGTACCAGGACCCGGACGGGCCCCCGGGAAGCCCGCCCCGGACGAGCCCGCCGAGGCGGCCGCGCCCCGGCTGCGGCCCGCCTCCGGCCGGGACGCCGCGCGGCCGGGGGGAGGCCCCCGGCTGAAGCTGCGGCTCCCGCTGCCGCTGCGGCTGGGCGGCCGCAGCGCCGCCGGCCGGCCGCGCAGCGGGCGCCCCGCCCGGCTGACGGCGGTGGGCACCGGCGTGCTGGCCGTGCTGGCGACTCTGCTCGCGGCCGGGGTGGACCGGCTGGTGTTCGGCGGCCTGGGCGTGCTGTTCGGTCTGGCCTACCTGCTGATCTGCTTCCAGTTGGCCGTCCGGGTCCGCCCGGCGGACCTGCTGGCCGCCCCGATCAGCGGACCGATCGCGTTCGCGGCGGCGCTGCTGCTGCTCGGGCCGGTCTCCAGCACCGGTGTGACGGCGCAGGTGGTCGCCCTGGCGACCGGGCTGGCGGTACGGGCCGGGTGGCTGTTCAGCGGGACGGGTCTGGCCGCGGCGATCGTGCTGGCCCGGTTCGTGGCGCAGCGCCGGATCCGGCGCGGCCGCTGAGGGTCCGGCGCCGGGCGGCCCGGCCGGGGCTCAGTCCGCCCTGGCGGCTGCCATCGCCGCGCCGACGATGCCCGCGTCGTTGCGCAGTTCCGCCGGGACGACCTCCGCCTCGCGGGCCCGCAGCACCGGCAGGAACTTGTCGTGCTTGCGGCTCACTCCACCCCCGATGATGATCAGCTGCGGCGAGAACAGCCCCTCCACCAGGTCCAGGTACTCGTCCACCCGGACGGCCCACTGCTCCCAGCTCAGCTCGTGCCGCTCCCTGGCGGCGGAGGAGGCCCGGCGCTCCGCGTCCTTGCCGCGCAGTTCGAGGTGCCCGAGTTCGGTGTTGGGGACGAGCACGCCGTCGATGAAGAGCGCGCTGCCGATGCCGGTGCCGAAGGTGAGCACCAGCACCACGCCGTCGCGGCCCTTGCCCGCACCGTGGGTGATCTCGGCGAGACCGGCCGCGTCGGCGTCGTTGAGCACGGTGGCGGGCAGGTCGAGGGCCTCCCGGAAGAGGCCCTGGGCGTCCAGGCCGATCCAGTTGCTGTCCACGTTGGCGGCCGTCCTGGTGTGGCCGCCGACGACCACGCCGGGGAAGGTCAGCCCGACCGGGCCCTGGTGGCCGAAGTGCCCCACCACCTCGCAGACCGCCGCGACGACCGCCTCCGGGGAGGCCGGCCGGGGGGTCAGCACCTTGTGCCGTTCCTGCGCCAGGGTGCCGCGCTGCAGGTCCACCGGGGCACCCTTGATGCCGGACCCGCCGATGTCCACACCGAAAACCGTCGCCGTCATACGTCACTCCTGTCCACAGGCCTGTGCACAAAACGTACGAGAGCCGGGTCGGCCCCGCCTGCTGATACCCGCCGGCGGGCAGCACGACGCCCGGGGGCCGCGAGGGACTCCCGGGCGTCGTGAGGGCGCGGTGCGGGGCGGGGGCGCGGCTACAGCTTGCCGGCGGCCTCGGCGCGCAGGTCCCGGCGGAGCTCCTTGGGGAGCGAGAAGATCAGGTGCTCCTCGGCCGTCTTGACGATCGACACGTCGGCGTAGCCGCGCTCGGCGAGGAAGGCCAGCACGCCGTCGACCAGGATCTCCGGCACCGAGGCGCCGCTGGTCAGGCCGACGGTGGTGACGCCCTCCAGCCAGGCCTCGTCGATCTCGTCGGCGAAGTCGACCAGGTGGGCGGCCTTGGCGCCGTACTCCAGGCCGACCTCGACCAGGCGCACGGAGTTGGAGGAGTTCTTGGAGCCGACGACGATCAGCAGGTCGGCCTCGGGGGCCAGCTGCTTCACGGCCACCTGGCGGTTCTGGGTGGCGTAGCAGATGTCGTCGCTGGGCGGGCTGACCAGCAGCGGGAAGCGCTTCTTCAGCTCGCCGACGGTGGCCATCGTCTCGTCGACGGACAGCGTGGTCTGGGACAGCCAGACGACCTTGCTCTCGTCGCGCACGGTGACGTTCGCGACGTCCTCGGCGCCGTCCACCAGGTGGATGCGGTCCGGGGCCTCGCCCATGGTCCCGACGACCTCCTCGTGGCCCTCGTGGCCGACGAGCAGGATGTCGTAGTCCTCCTCGGCGAACCGGACGGCCTCCTTGTGGACCTTGGTCACCAGGGGGCAGGTCGCGTCGACGGTGGCGAGCTTGCCGATCTTCGCCTCGTCGTGGACGGACGGGGCGACGCCGTGCGCGGAGAAGACCACGATCGAGCCCTCGGGCACCTCCTCCGTCTCGTCGACGAAGATCGCGCCCTGCTTCTCCAGGGTCTGCACCACGTACTTGTTGTGGACGATCTCCTTGCGCACGTAGATCGGCGCCCCGTACTGCTCAAGGGCCTTTTCGACGGCGATGACGGCGCGGTCGACACCCGCGCAGTAGCCCCGGGGGGCGGCGAGCAGGACACGGCGCTGAGCAGTGTTGGACATGGCTCCCATGGTACGGGCCCCCCGGGCCGCGCCGACGGACGGCACGTCCCGGCCCGGGCCCGGCCCGGGTGCTCAAATGTGGAGTTTATGGACAGTGTGAGCGAGCGGACTGACCCCGGCGGCCTGCGGCGCAGCCTGGGCGTGCGCGACCTGATGGTGTACGGCCTGCTGTTCATCGCCCCGATGGCGCCGGTCGGCGTGTTCGGGGTGCTGGACGCGAAGAGCCACGGCGCGGTCGCGGCGGTGTACGTCGCGGCGACGGTTGCGATGGGCTTCACGGCCTTCTCGTACGCGCAGATGGTGCGGGCGGTGCCGCAGACCGGCTCGGTGTTCGCGTACGCCCGGGCCGGGCTCGGCGAGGGGCCCGGGTTCATCGCCGGGTGGATGGCGATGCTCGACTACCTGCTGATCCCGGCGGTGGCGTACCTGTTCTCGGGGATCGCGCTGAACTCGCTGGTGCCCGGCGTGTCGCGGTGGGTGTGGACGGCGCTGGCGGTGCTGGTCACCACGGCGCTGAACCTGATCGGGGTGCGGACGGCGGCCGTGGTGGGCTTCGCGGTGCTGGCGCTGGAGATCGCGGTGCTGGCGGTGTTCGTGGTGGCGGCCGTGGTGGTGCTGGTGCGGGACGGCGCCCAGCGCGGCTGGCTGTCACCGCTGACCGGTGTCGGAGGCTTCTCGTTCACGGCGGTGCTCTCCGCCGTCAGCGTGGCCGTGCTGTCCTTCCTCGGCTTCGACGCGATCGCCTCCTTCGTGGAGGAGGCGGTGGGCGCCTCGGCGGCCGTGGCGAAGGCGCTGCTGTGGTGCCTGGTGCTGGCCGGCACGCTGTTCATCGCGCAGACCTACCTGGCGGCGCTGCTGGAGCCGGACTCCCCGCAGCAGCTCGCCGCCGACCCGGCCGCCCAGGGCTCGGCCTTCTACCGGACGGTGGACACCGCGATCGCGCACTGGCTGCACACCCTGGTCGCGGTCAGCAAGGCGGTCGGCGCGGCCTTCGCGGCACTGGCCGGACAGGCGGCGGCCGGGCGGCTGCTGTTCGCGATGGGCCGCGAGGGCCGGCTGCCGCGCGCCCTGGCCGGCGTGGACGCCCGTTCGGGCGTGCCGCGCCCGGCGCTGCTGACGGCGGCGCTGATCACGATGGTCGCGGCGGTCTGGGCGGCCCGCCGCGACGACGGGCTGGACCAGCTCACCTCGGTGGTGGACATCGGCGCGCTCACCGCGTTCGTCCTGCTGCACGCCTCGGTGATCGGCTGGTACACCGTCCGGCAGGGCTCCCGGGACCGACTGCGGCACCTGGTCGTCCCGGCGCTGGGCATCGCGGTGATCGTCGCGGTGATCGTGGAGGCGGCGCACACCGCGCAGTGGGTGGGCCTGGTCTGGCTGGCCGCCGGGATCACCGTGCTGCTGGTCCAGGACCGGACCGCTGTCGGCAGGCGGCGCTAGCCTCGTCGGTATGTCCAACACCAGCTCACCCGAAGCCCCGATCCCGGTCGGCAAGGTCTCCGCGCTGATCGGCGGCTGGATCGAGCGCCTCGGCGCGGTCTGGGTGGAGGGCCAGATCACCCAGCTGAGCCGCCGGCCCGGTGCCGGGGTGGTGTTCCTGACCCTGCGCGACCCGGAGCGGGACGTCTCGCTGACCGTGACCTGCTTCCGCGCCGTCTTCGAGCAGGTCGCGGACGTGGTGCAGGAGGGCTCGCGGATCATCGTGCACGCGAAGCCCGAGTGGTACGGCGCGCGCGGCACGCTCTCGCTGCGGGCGGGCGAGATCCGGCTGGTCGGGCTCGGCGAGCTGCTCGCCCGGCTGGAGCAGCTGAAGCGCCGGCTGGCGGGCGAGGGGCTGTTCGCCGCCGACCGCAAGCGGCCGCTGCCGTTCCTGCCGCAGTGCATCGGCCTGGTGACGGGCCGGGGCTCGGCCGCCGAGCGGGACGTCCTGGAGAACGCCCGGCGGCGCTGGCCGGCCGTCCGCTTCGAGGTCCGCAACGTGCCCGTCCAGGGCGTCAGCGCGGTCGCCCAGGTCTCGGCGGCCGTCCGGGAGCTGGACGAGCACCCCGAGGTGGACGTGATCATCGTGGCCCGGGGCGGCGGCAGCGTCGAGGACCTGCTGCCGTTCTCCGACGAGCAGCTGGTCCGCCTGGTCGCGGCCGCCCGGACACCGGTGGTCAGCGCGATCGGGCACGAACCGGACCAGCCGCTGCTGGACTTCGTCGCCGACCTGCGCGCCTCCACCCCCACCGACGCGGCCAAGCGGGTGGTCCCGGACGTCGGTGAGGAGCTGGGGCGCGTCCGCCAGCTGCGCGACCGCGCCCGGCGGCACGTCATCGGCCGGGTCGAGCGCGAGCAGCACGGCCTGGACGGCGTCCGCAGCCGCCCGGTGCTGGCCGCCCCCGGCCGGCTGCTGGACGGGCGGACGCACGAGGTGACGGCCCTGCTGGAGCGGGCCAGGCGCACCCTCGGCCACCGGCTGGACGGCGCCGAGTCGGATCTCGGGCACACCCTGGCCCGGGTGGTGGCGCTCTCCCCCGCCGCGACGCTGGAGCGCGGGTACGCGGTGCTCCAGCGGGCGGACGGCACCGTGGTGACGGATCCGGCGCAGGTCGCCGCGGGCGACGGCCTGCACGCCAGGGTGGCGGGCGGCGGCTTCGGCGTGACGGTCGACGGCGTGCCGGTCGACGGGGGCGGGGGCGCGGCGCGGTAGGGCCCGTCGGCGCCGGTGCCACCGCGATGTCGGCGCCGCCCCCTACGCTGGCCCCATGGCAGAACAGGAGATCGAGCAGGGGATCGAGCAGCCGCGGACCGCGGACGACGCGCTCGGCTACGAGCACGCCCGGGACGCGCTGGTGGAGGTCGTCCGGCAGCTGGAGACGGGCGGCACGTCGCTGGAGGAGTCGCTGGCGCTCTGGGAGCGCGGGGAGCAGCTGGCGAAGGTCTGCCAGCGCTGGCTGGACGGCGCCCGGGCACGGCTGGACGCGGCACTGGCGGCGGAGGACTCCGTGACGGACGGTAATCGCTAGCCGACGCCGGTGATACGTGAGCCGGATCACATCGCCGACGGGGAACAGTTGAATATTCACTCATGTTGTGACGGAGTGACCGGCCGCCGCCGGCCGTGACTTCTCCCCACACGTGAGGTGCACCACCATGACGACTGCCGTCAACGACGCCCTGGTACTCGACGCCGCCGCTCAGGACCTGCTCTTCCGCGAGGCCCGCACGGCCAACACCTTCACCGACGAGCCGGTCAGCGACGAGCAGGTCCAGGCCATCTACGACCTGGTCAAGTACGCCCCCACCGCGTTCAACCAGCAGCCGCTGCGCGTCGTCCTGGCCCGCTCCACCGAGGGCCGCGCCCGCCTCGTCCAGCACATGGCGGACGGCAACAAGGCCAAGACCGAGGGCGCCCCGCTGGTCGCCATCCTGGCCGCCGACAACGAGTTCCACGAGGAGCTGCCGGCCCAGCTGCCGCACTTCCCGCAGGCCAAGGACCTCTTCTTCTCCGAGCGCCCGGTCCGCGAGTCCTCCGCGCTGCTCAACGGCGCCCTTCAGGTCGGCTACTTCATCGTCGGCGTGCGCGCCGCCGGCCTCGCCGCGGGCCCGATGACCGGCTTCGACGCCGAGGGCATCAACAAGGAGTTCTTCCCCGAGGGCGACCACTCGGTGCTGGCCGTCGTCAACATCGGCAAGCCGGGCGAGGACGCCTCCTTCGCCCGCTCGCCGCGCCTCTCGTACGACGAGGTCGTCACCACCGTCTGACCCGTCGGACCCGTTCGACCCGTCCGCCCGCGGACGGAAGGCCGACGGCCCGTCCACCCCGCACCGGGGCGGACGGGCCGTCCGCGTTGCGGGCAACGCCTGTCGGCGCCAAGGCTCCTGACGGACGGTCGCGGGGCCGAGGCAGCTGCCGAGCCGTCGGCGGCGCTCGCTACCCTGTCCCCTCGTACGGCCGTCCGGTCGTGCGTCACCAGGGGGAGTCCACCGTCATGCCGTCCCGCAAGCTGCTCGTTCCGCTGCTCGCCGCCACCGCCGTGTTCGCACTCGCCGCGTGCGAGCCCGACAACTCGGCCCCGTCCGACAGCGCGGCCGACGCCGGCCGCACCACCGCCGCCGCCCCGGCGCCCGCCCCCGTCTCGGCCTCGGCGAGCGCGCCCGCCCCGGCGGCGACCACCCGGGCGCCGGCGCCCGGCACGCCGTCGCCGGATCCGGCCGGCCAGGACCCGGCCACGTCCGACGACCCGGACCTGATCTGCCCCAGCCCCGGTGACCTCCCGGCCGGCCTGAAGATCGTCTACCCGTCGAAGGTGTCGGCCACCGCCCTCACCGCCAAGGAGACCAAGGCGGGCTGCGGCGTGAACGACGTCGTCTACCAGGCGACCGGCGCCGACAAGTCCTTCCCGCTGGCCACGGGCGCCGTCGCGGTGCTGCACTCGGTGGAGAACACCCTGGGCCCGATCACCGTCACCGTCGCCGAGCTGCAGACCCACATCGCGGACTGCGCCGCGCAGAAGCCGAAGCCGGCCCACCCCTGCTCCTCGGGCGACTACGAGATCACCTTGAACGCCGCCGGCAAGGTCACCCGCATCAAGGAGCGGCCGAGCTCCTGAGCCGCGGCCGGGCGGGGCCCTCCCCCGCCCGGCCCTACTTCAGCGCCTGCGCGAGCTCCACCAGCTCCTCGTACGAGGCGGTGCCGGTGACCAGCGTGGTCGCCGTCCCGGACTGCACCGCCAGGGCGCGCGCCTTCCCGCCCTGGACCCGGTCCCACGTCCGGCCGGCCACCGCCGCGCTGCCGTCCGCCGCGCCGCCGGCCACCATCCTGCCGAGCAGCTCGTCGCGGGGCGCGTCGCTCTGCTCGACGGCCGCGTACTGGCCGGAGGGGGTGACGAAGCCCAGGTGCCAGATGTTGTGCCCGTCGGAGCCGGTCTGCCGCTCGTCCGTGTACTGGACCGAGGTGGCCCGCCACTTCGCCGGCAGGCCCTCCGGCGACAGCAGGGGGTAGGGCGCCGCGCGCCGGGCCGACGCGGCCTCCACGCTGTACGGGACGGCGTGCACCCCGTCGCCCTCGGAATGCGGGACGAAAACGTACGCCACCGCGACCACACCGCCGACCGCCAGCATCGACAGGACCATGTCCCGTACCGACTGCCGGCTCCTGTTGCTGCTCTTGCCTGCCACCCCAACATGGTGACCCATCGCACCCCGGGCGCGGACACCCGGGGGTACCCACGGACGGGTGAACGGGGACAAAGCGCCCCGCGGCCGGGGGCAGCGGCGACCCGGGCCACAGACAGTGCTCCGGGGGCCGGATACGATCGCAGGACCCTCACCACGGCGTTCGACCGGGCAGTAGTCGGGCGCTTACCGGCCGTCGCGTACAGAGAGGTATCGACGATGACCACGCACGCTGTACACAGCAGTTTCCCCAACACCCTCCCGCAGTCCCTCGAGGTGGCCCCCGAGGCCCCCGACCGCAACCTCGCACTGGAACTCGTCCGCGTCACCGAGGCCGCCGCCATGGCGGCCGGCCGCTGGGTCGGCCGCGGTGACAAGAACGGCGCCGACGGCGCCGCGGTCAAGGCCATGCGCACCCTCGTCTCGACCGTCTCGATGAACGGCATCGTCGTCATCGGGGAGGGCGAGAAGGACGAGGCCCCGATGCTCTACAACGGCGAGCGGGTCGGCGACGGCACCGGCGCCGAGTGCGACGTCGCCGTCGACCCGGTCGACGGCACCACGCTGACCGCCAAGGGCATGGCCAACGCCGTCGCGGTGCTGGCCGTCGCCGACCGCGGCACCATGTTCGACCCGAGCGCGGTGTTCTACATGGACAAGCTCGTGGCGGGCCCCGAGGCCGCCGAGTTCGTCGACATCACCGCCCCGCCGGCCGTCAACATCCGCCGGGTCGCCAAGGCCAAGGGCAGCGCGGTCGAGGACGTCACGGTGATGATCCTGGACCGCCCCCGCCACGAGGACCTGGTCCGCCAGGTCCGCGAGGCCGGCGCCCGGATCAAGTTCATCTCGGACGGCGACGTCGCCGGCGCCATCATGACCGCCCGCGAGGGCACCGGCGTCGACCTGCTGCTCGGCATCGGCGGCACCCCCGAGGGCATCATCGCGGCCTGCGCGATGAAGTGCATGGGCGGCGTCATCCAGGGCCGGCTGTGGCCCAAGGACGACGCCGAGCGGCGCAAGGCCCTGGACGCCGGCCACGACCTGGACCGGGTGCTCACCACCAACGACCTGGTCAGCGGCGACAACGTGTTCTTCGTCGCCACCGGCATCACCGACGGCGAGCTGCTGCGCGGCGTCCACTACCGCCAGGAGACCGCCACCACCAGCTCGCTGGTGATGCGCTCCAAGAGCGGCACCATCCGGGAGATCAACTCCACCCACAAGCTCTCCAAGCTGCGGGCGTACAGCGCGATCGACTTCGACCGCGCGAACTGACCTCCCGACGGCGGACAGCCGGCGGAACGTGAACGGCAGCGGCCCCGGCGGAATCCTCCGCCG